>NZ_QUGV01000001.1:279368-356475 GCF_003479205.1 Parabacteroides sp. AF17-28
ACGACCGTCCTAATCGCCATTACGACCGTCCTAATCTTCGCGAGCTGCCGAGTACACTACACATTAGCACGGTCATAATGGCAAAGAGGACGGTCGTAATGGCGGAAAACATTCAAAAAAGCGGAAAAAGTCCCTTTTTGAGCTCAAAAAAGTGGATTAACATTTGTTTTGTTTCGGATGTCTTTTGGGCTTGAAAAATGCGTTTTTTACAATAAGCCCCCCTAAGTAGTTGAAAGTTAGAAGAGATCGTAAACGATCCTGTTCCCGCGCTTGACGCGGGGCCGCAATAAAACGGTCCTTATCAATCAGTTGTTTATACGGTCGGTTTTAATGCGATCCCGCGTCAAGCGCGGGAACAGGATCGTTTACGATCTCTTCTACCTTTCAACTCCTTAGGGGGGCTTATTGTAAAAAACGTATTTTTCAGGCTCGAAAGACATCCGAAACCGAACAAATGTTAATCCACTTTTCAGCTGTCAAAAAGGGGCTTTTCCCTATGATCCGGAACCTTATCGCCATGAAAAGGGACTTTATTGCTCTGATCCGGAACTTTGTTGCTCTAAAGGTTGACTTCATATAGCGCGAAGTCAACCTTCAGAGCGATGAAGCGTTACTTCAAGGCAATTTTCTGCGCACCTCGCGGCAACAAGCCTTCATAATTTCCTTGGGATATTTGAAACGCAGTCCGCCTTCGTTCGCAAATATTCGATTCTCCGGGAGTTAAAGTTTATCACTTTGCCGACGTTTCCGTTTTTTGGTAATCAAATTGTACGCTTTCCGGAATGGGCTGCGCACCTCATCTCCCCTGTTGTCAGTTGAGCAGGCTAAAACCATGAAAAAAGTCAATTCAAAATCAATCAACTTTTCGGACGAAATAGAAAAATGGCCGAGGGGAGAGGTTATTGTACATTCCCTCATTTTTACATTATTTTTCCCTTTTTCTTTGTTTATTTCATATCCGCCGCTTTCTTTTGGGATAACCGAGACTGCCTGCCTTTATACGATCCCACATCAAGTGTTGATGGACTGCACTTTTATCCGGATAAAAATGTATTATCAGCGCACTTTTATCCAGATAAAGCAGAAACGCATCTATTTTTTATACTATCTTTGCTTGTGAATAGCTACTTCAAATAAGCATCATATATGGGCCCCTGTATGCTATTGGAAATATATGACAATCTTCGTTTCAAATAAACAGAGGCAATGATTCATCTATTCTTCATAAAACTATTGATAGAAGTCGTTATGTATCTGGCTGCTCCCCGGACTATCTTTCCGGAGTCCTGCTCTACCCTGCTCTATTCTTCCGAAGGGCAGTTGTTGGGAGCGCGGATCGCACCGGACGGACAGTGGCGCTTTCCGCCGGCGGACACGATACCGGATAAGTTCGTTACCTGCCTCCTGACATATGAAGACAAACGCTTTTACCGGCATCCCGGAATAGACCCGATCGCCATCGCACGGGCGGCACGGCTCAACCTCACGGCTCGCCGGGTGGTTAGCGGCGGAAGTACCGTCACGATGCAACTGGCACGCATTGCAAGAGGAAACCGCAACCGTACATTATATGAAAAAGCGGTCGAAACTGCTTGGGCATTACTGTTGGAAACGGCATACAGCAAGGATAAGATACTTAACCTCTACGCTTCACATGCCCCGTTCGGGGGGAACGTGGTCGGTATAGAAGCGGCCGCATGGCGCTATTTCGGGCGAAACGCAGCCGAGCTGTCGTGGGCCGAAAATGCCACACTTGCCGTATTGCCCAACTCGCCCGCCCTGATTCATCCCGGACGTAACCGGGAGAAATTGAAGGCCAAACGCGACAAGCTATTAGCATCTCTGAAGAAATCGGGAGTACTGGACGAAACGACATACGAACTGGCCTGCATGGAACCGCTGCCCGACGCTCCTGTCCCGCTACCCGACGAAGCGCCCCACCTGCTCGAACGGCTGGCAGCCGACGCTCCGGGAACGCGTATCACGACCTCCGTCCGCCAAATGCTGCAACGGCAGGCACAGGCGATCGTCAACCGGTATGCACGCGACTACAGTTCCAATTATATCCATAACCTGGCCGCCCTCGTCACCGACACCGAAACAGGCGAAGTACTTGCCTATGCCGGAAACGTCACCTTCCGGGCCGATGCCCGCAAGGGAAACCAGGTCGACATCATCACCTCGCCCCGCAGCACAGGCAGCATACTGAAACCGTTCCTTTACGCCGCCATGCTGCATGACGGATTACTGCTTCCGGGCACACTCGTCTCGGATGTACCATTGAACATTAACGGCTTCACGCCCCAAAACTACAACAAGACGTTCTACGGGGCTGTCCCGGCACACCGGGCGATCGAACGTTCGCTCAATGTCCCGTTGGTACGGATGCTTTCCCAATATAACACCGGGCGGTTCATGTCGCTGCTGAAAAAGTTAGGGATGACTACACTCCGTTTTTCGGAAGAACACTATGGCGCTTCCTTGATCTTGGGAGGTGCGGAAGGGACGTTATGGGATCTGACAGGGATGTACGCTTCGCTGGCGCGGACGCTTTCGCACTACCGGCCCTACAATGGGCGTTACAACCCGGCCGATATCCACCCGCTGACACCGTTTCCGGCTCATGCCGACACCCCTATCCTGTCTGTTGCCGACAAACGGCTCACAGACCGTCCTCTCCTCTCTGCCGCCTCCATCTGGTTCACTTTCGAAGCGATGTCTGCCCTGAACCGCCCGGAAGAAGAGGCGGACTGGCAACAGTTCGAATCGATGAAGCAGGTGGCCTGGAAAACGGGAACAAGTTACGGAGGACGTGATGCCTGGGCGATCGGGACAACTCCGCGCTATACGGTAGGCGTATGGGTGGGGAATGCTTCGGGCGAAGGGCGTCCGGGTTTGACGGGTGTGGGAAATGCGGCTCCTGTCCTCTTCGACCTTTTCTCGCTGCTTCCGGGAGGCAACTGGTTCGATATGCCTTACGACGAACTCGAACCGATGGCGATCTGCCGTCTCAGCGGGCATAAGGCTTCCGCTATCTGCGACCAGGTCGATACGCTCTATATGCCCCGCTCGGGCAACGGCACGGCGGTTTGTCCCTACCACAGGCTTGTCCATCTTTCTGCAGACGGGCGTTTCCGGGTGAACAGCTCTTGCGAATCGGTGGACCGGATGATCACGCGTTCCTGGTTCGTACTGCCTCCCTCGCAGGAATATTATTACCGGAATTACCATATCGACTACGCTCCCCTGCCTCCGGTCAAACCGGGATGCGCCCCCGAGCAGAGCCGGCAGATCGAACTGATCTATCCGGAGCATAACGCCATCCTCTACCTGCCCAAAGGCTTCTCCGGAAAACCGGAAAAGTTCATCTTCAAAGCAGCTCATGCACGCTCCGACGCCACCCTCTACTGGCATCTCGACGCCACCTATCTCGGCGAAACAACCGGCAACCACCAAATCGCCTGCCAAGCTGATCCGGGCAAACATCTGCTGACGCTGATAGACAATTTCGGGAATCAGAGGAAGATATTGTTTGAGGTAAAATGATTGTTACTTTTGGCTTGTTTAATTGATTTATAATTCGTTCTTTTGTAAAACATTCAATTTATGTATGAAGAAAAAGAAAACTACATATCGTTTAGCAATGAAAGAGCAATCTTCTTGTTCTTTGCATGAACCGGAGATAGCATATGGACAATCTCAAAGAGACGTTGATGTTTATGCTGTTATCTCACAAAAAGAGCTTGACGAAAACTGCCTGACTTTAGCTGAATCAAAACGTCTGATAATGGAAAAGATCCACAAACACTTTACCCCTTAATGGACGTTTATATTGACAAACGGGTACATCAGCAAATAGAAGACTTTTACGATGTAGCTTTATTAAGACACCCTTCATTAGATGAAGTCACAGTAATGCGTAAAATCCAGCGTTTGTATGATGCGCTTGAGTTATTAGGGCTCTATGCTTCCATTTATCCGATTTCACGTATAAAAGAAGAATGGATAACCAAAGGCTATAGGGAATATATTATTGAAGACTTTCATTTTGCATATCAGATTTACAAAAAAGAAAATGGCGAAGTTTTTGTCCGGGTACATGATGCTTGCCATAGCTTCCTTTATCACGAATAATTTTCAGACACATACAATCGGTCACCCGTTTCTCCGAGCAAACAGCCTGGTCGCATTATTAAAATCGGGAATAAAAGATTCTATCTATAAAGTTTTTACTACCTTTGGCAATCTTAAACAAAATAGTTAGTGTTACATTAGTTTTTAAATATAGAAATTATGGCGAAGATTAAAGGAGCTGTTGTTGTAAACACAGAACGATGCAAAGGCTGTAACCTTTGTGTAGTAGCCTGCCCGTCGGATGTACTCGAATTGCATCCGCGCGAAGTAAACAACAAGGGATACCATTATGTGTATATGAAGAACCCTGACAACTGCATCGGTTGTGCAAGTTGCGGGTTAGTTTGCCCGGACGGGTGTTTAACCATCTACAAAGTAAAAATATAATTGACAGATATGGCAGAAGATGTAAAATTAATGAAGGGTAACGAAGCCATCGCACATGCGGCTATCCGCTATGGTGTGGACGGTTATTTCGGTTACCCGATCACTCCGCAATCGGAGATACTGGAAACCCTGATGGCAGAAATGCCTTGGGAAACCACCGGGATGGTCGTGCTACAGGCTGAAAGCGAAGTAGCAGCTATTAATATGGTATATGGCGGTGCCGGTACAGGTAAACGTGTGATGACCTCTTCGTCCAGCCCTGGTATCAGCTTGAAACAAGAAGGCATATCTTATCTGGCAGGTGCCGAACTGCCTTGCCTGATCGTGAACGTGATGCGTGGCGGTCCCGGTTTGGGAACAATCCAGCCCAGCCAGGCTGATTATTTCCAGACGGTAAAAGGCGGCGGACATGGCGACTATCGCCTGATCACGCTTGCTCCCTCTTCCGTACAGGAGATGGCCGATTTCGTCGGATTGGGTCTTGAACTCGCTTTCAAATATAACAACCCTGCAATCATCCTCGCAGACGGTATTATCGGACAGATGATGGAAAAAGTGGTATTGCCTCCTTTCCATACGCGCCGTACGGAAGAAGAAATCATTGCCGAATGTCCTTGGGCTGCACAAGGGAAGACTGCCGGCCGTAAGCCAAATGTCATCACATCCTTAGAATTAGACCCGGCAACGATGGAAGAAAACAATATTCGTTTCCAGGCTAAATACCGCAAGATTGAAGAAAACGAAGTACGTTACGAAGAATTCCAGTGCGAAGATGCCGAATATCTGCTGATCGCTTTCGGATCATCCGCCCGTATCTGCCAGAAAGTGGTGGAAAATGCGCGTGCGGAAGGTATCAAGCTCGGCTTGCTCCGCCCGATTACGCTGTGGCCGTTCCCTAAAGAAGTGATCAAGGCCTATGCCGACAAAGTGAAAGGAATGCTTTCTGTCGAGCTGAACGCCGGACAGATGGTAGAAGACGTTCGCCTGACTGTGAACGGAAAGATAAAGGTTGAACATTTCGGCCGCCTCGGTGGTATCGTGTTCACTCCGGATGAAGTACTGAATGCGCTTAAGGAATTAATAATTAAGAAGTAAAAATTAAAACTGATTCTTCTTATGAAGCGCGGAAGTAAAATTGATATGATATTGACCTGGTTATTCATGGCGTTAGCTGTTGCAGCAGTAATCTGCTATTTTGCTTTGCCGGAAAACCGCCTGCCGTTCCTTTATTGCGGCGGTGCGGCGATCTGTTTCCGCCTCGTTCAATATCTGATGCGATTTATTAACTAATAATATGCCAATTGAAAAATGTGCCAATGTGCCAATTATTAATTGTCTTTTCATTGGCATATTGGCAAATTAGCAAATTGAAAAATTATTCTTATGGAACTTAATGAAATAATTAAACCGGAGAACCTGGTGTACGAAAAGCCCGGGTTAATGAACGAAAATCCCATGCACTACTGCCCCGGTTGCAGTCACGGTGTCATACATAAGCTGATCGCCGAAGTGATTGCCGACATGGGTATGGAAGACAAAACGATCGGTGTCTCTCCCGTGGGATGTGCCGTATTTGCGTATAACTATCTGGATATCGACTGGCTCGAAGCGGCTCACGGACGTGCTCCGGCTATCGCAACCGCCGTTAAACGCCTGAATCCGGAGAAAATGGTATTTACTTACCAGGGTGACGGTGACTTGGCTGCAATCGGTACCGCCGAAACAATTCATGCCGCCAACCGTGGAGAAAATATTGTAATCGTATTCGTCAACAATGCCATCTACGGCATGACCGGAGGTCAGATGGCTCCTACCACACTGGAAGGAATGCCGACATCGACCTGTCCCTACGGCCGTAATATTGCCTTGAACGGTTATCCGCTGAAAATCGGCAATCTGCTCGCCCAACTGGAAGGAACCTGCCTGGTTACACGCCAGAGCGTTCAGACTGCCGCAGCCGTTCGTAAAGCAAAAAAGATGCTCCGCAAGGCTTTTGAAAACTCGATGGCCGGCAAAGGTACATCGGTTGTAGAATTTGTTTCCACCTGTTCATCCGGCTGGAAAATGACACCTGAAAAGGCTAACAAATGGATGGAAGAGAATATGTTCCCGTTCTATCCGTTGGGAGATCTGAAAAATAAAGAATAATTTGCCAATTAGATAATGTGCCAATATGCCAATTAATACCAGAAATATCATACTTGAAAAAAGTTTATCTTTTGCTCTCTCAATAATTAACTTTTGTGAAGAACTGGAGCAGCATAAAAAGTTTGTTATTTCTCATCAACTTTTAAAAAGTGGCACATCTATCGGGGCAAATATTAATGAAGCCCAAAATAGTGAAAGTCGTGTAGATTTTATTCATAAATTTAAGATAGCGGCTAAAGAAGCAGAGGAGACTAAATATTGGTTATTACTTTGCCAGAAAGCCCCCAGCTATCCATACGAAGAACAATTACTTCATGATCTTTCAGATATACTACGGCTTATAAACAGCATTATTAATTCAGCCAAAAAGTCTGTGCAATCTTAAATTGGCACATTGGCAAATTGGCACATTAGCAAATTATCAGCAATGAAACAAGAAATTATTATAGCAGGTTTCGGTGGGCAAGGTGTTTTGTCGATGGGTAAAATATTGGCTTACTCCGGACTGATGGAAGGAAAGGAAGTAAGTTGGATGCCTTCTTACGGGCCGGAACAGCGTGGCGGTACGGCAAACGTAACGGTTATCCTGAGTGACGACCGTATCAGCTCTCCGGTTCTGAACGAATATGACATCGCCATCATTCTGAACCAGCCCTCTATGGACAAGTTCGAGAACAAAGTGAAAAAAGGCGGTATCATCATTTACGACGGATACGGCATTCATACACCTGTGAAACGTACTGATGTGAGTGTATATCGTGTGGATGCAATGGATGCAGCTACTGAAATGAAGAACGAAAAGGCATTCAATATGCTGATCCTCGGCGGACTGTTGCAGATCGTTCCGATGGTGAAACTGGAAAACGTATTGCTGGGGTTGAAAAAATCCCTGCCTGAACGTCACCATAAGCTCATCCCGATGAATGAAGCGGCCATCAAGAAAGGTATGGAGATTATACAGAAGATGTAATAATGTGCCAATATTTCAATGTGCCAATATGCCAATGAGGCAATGTGCCGATAAATATACTAACTAATATTAATTGGCACATTGACACATTGTCCATATTGGCACATTATTATTATCTTTGCCCCACAATGAAGCATAGCTTATACATATTATTATTATTGATAATATCCGCTTCGGCCCTGCATGCGCAACGCCGCCCGGGCGGAGAGAGGAAAGGATTCTCGCTTGGCAACCTTTCTAAAGCAAACCAGGAAGTACCTGACAGCCTGCTGATTCCGGATAGCTCGTCGATTAACGACAGGCGTGTAACCGCATACCGGCTTACTCCTTTGTTAGGCGATCCTTATGTCGCTCCGATGGATACGCAGAGACTGAACTTTGCCAACAGCACACTGGTGGAAGCAGAATCCCTCGCAGTCGGTTATCTGGCTAACACAGGTTCACCGGCACAGACCCGTATCTTTTCCGATCGCAAGGAGCCTCGCGACTTCATATTCGCCGATCCCTACGATTATTATATCACAGATCCTCTCAATGCAGAGTACTACAACACAAAAATCCCTTATACGAATGTGATGTACACGACTATGGGAGGGAGTGACAGTAAAAACGAACGGTTGAAAGGCACATTGACGATGAATTTCGGTCCGAAAATTAATGTGGGTGGGGATTTGGACTATATCTACAGTCGCGGGTATTATAAAAACAACGGTAATAAACTGCTGAGTTACCGTCTTTTCGGCAGCTACAAGTCGGACCGCTATGAAGCGCATGCCTACCTGAGCAACTTTAACTTTATCAATTACGAAAATGGCGGGCTGGCCAATGACTCTGTAATTACCAATCCGGATCAATACTTTGCCGGAGAGAGAAACCAGGGTGACCCGAAAGCATTCGACATCCGCTATCCGGTCAAAGCCTGGAACCGCGTACGCGGCAAACAATATTTCCTGAGCCATCGCTATAACCTGGGTTTTGAGCGCGAATTGGAAGAAGAGGTCGACTCGCTCGGCAATCCGGTGAAAGTCTTTATTCCGGTATCCAGCATCATCCATACATTGGAATATCAGGACAACCGCCGTCGTTTCCGGTCGGAAGAAAATAAGAACCTGAACGAATGTTATCTGACTCCGGATGGTGATCCGCGAGTATTCGGGCTGGAGAACGGTACCGGTGTTGACGACCGGACCTCCTATTGGAATCTGAAGAATACATTCGGACTATCCCTTCGTGAAGGGTTCCAGGATTGGGCTAAATTCGGAATCACAGCTTTCGCAACCTTTGACAAACGTAAATTCCAGCTTCCGGCAGAAATCCCGGGACTATCCTATAATCCGGAAACGGGTAGCGGCATATACGCTTCTCCCTCCACTCTTAATTTCCCGATCACGCAGGCCTATGACGAATTTTCGACCTATATCGGAGCGGAAATATCCAAACGCCAGGGAAGTATCCTGACCTATAATGCCCGTGGGGAACTTTGTGTCGTAGGTGATGATATCGGAGAATTCCGGGTAACAGGAAACCTGCAAACCAAATTCAAATTATTCAAGAAAGATGCGACGATCAGTGCGGAAGGATACATCAAAAATGTAACCCCTGCTTTCTATATGCGTCACTTCCACTCCCGTTACTTCTGGTGGGATAACCGGGATATGAACATGATCCAGCAGATTTATGCCGGAGCCAAAATAGACTTGGAATCAACCCGGACACAATTATCCGCCGGCGTCGAAAGCATACAGAACTATGTATTCTTCAACAAACAGGGTATGCCGGAACAGAAAAGCGGAAACTTGCAAGTGATAAGCGCCCGTATCAAACAAGACATCATGTACCGGGCTTTCGGTTGGGAAAACGAAGTTGCCTATCAATTGAGCAGCGACAAAGACGTACTGCCGCTACCGCAGATCAGCCTGTACACAAATATGTATGTAAAGTTTAAAGTAGCAAAAGTGTTGACTATGCAGCTTGGAGCCAATATGTATTATAACACTTCCTATTACGCTCCGTACTACGAACCGGCTACCCAGCAGTTCCAATTGCAGGACGAAGTGAAAGTCGGCAATTACCCGCTCGTCAACGCTTACGTCAATTTCCATCTGAAACAGGCCCGTTTCTTTGTGATGGGCTACAACCTGAGTTCCAAGTTCGTCAATCCGAACTACTTCTCGCTGGCGCATTATCCGCTGGATCCGTTTGTCCTGAAAATGGGCGTGGCCGTTACATTCAATAACTGATTTTATGAAATCGAGGAAGCTGATAGGAGTCTATGCCGGACTGCTGATTATAGCCGTTGCAACCATGATCATGCTATGGCGCCTGAAGACGATGCAAAAAGCAGAAATACTCCCACGCGATTATCCGGAGATAAAGCAAGAAGGAATCCTGCGGATGGTGACCGAATACAACCAGTCCGGTTATTATGTGGCAGGCGACACGATAGAAGGTTTTCAATACGAACTGAGCCAGGCGATAGCCAAACTGTCCGGTCTGGAAGTCCAGACTCATCTGGAGATGAGCCTTGCCGAAAGTTTTCAAAAGCTTGAAGAGAACAAATGCGACATTATTGCCCGCAACATTCCTATCACCAGCGATATCAAAGAAGAATATCTGTTCACGGAACCGATCGTACTCAATAAACAAGTCCTGGTACAGCGAACGGAAGAAGCCAATAAAGGGATCAAACCGCTCCGTAATCAGCTTGACCTCGCCGGTAAAACCCTATATATACCGAAAGATTCTCCCGCCCGGCTCCGGCTCCAGAACTTGGGACATGAGATCGGCGATACGATTTATGTGGTAGAAGATGAGCTATATTCAGGTGAACAACTCGCCATCATGGTGGCCAAAGGAGATATCGATTATGCCGTTTGCGACCAACAGATTGCTACACTTTCCCAAAAGCAACTCCCCGAAATAGATATCAAAACAGATATAAGTTTCACGCAACTTCAGTCGTGGGCAGTCCGCAAAGACTCTCCCATCCTGCTCGACAGCCTGAACAGCTGGCTGGACCAGATTCGGAAAAACGGGACATTTGATAAGATATATAAGAAATACTATAAATAATATGCCAATAAATCAATGTGCCAATATGCCAATGTAAGAATAGACCGCATATTGCCGGATTCCCAAATTGGCACATTGGCATATTATTTCATTGGCACATTATTCATCATGCGACGGCAGTATGAAGAAGAAAGTTGAACCTACTCCAAGCTCCGACTCCACGTGCATGGAACCGCCCATCTTCGTCACTAATCCCTGACAGATGGCGAGCCCTAAGCCGATGCCTTCCACATAATCGTTCACCTTGACAAAGCGGGTAAAAAGGCTATCCAATTTATCTTTTGCTATACCGATACCCGTATCCCTGACATAGAACTCCAATTTTTTATCCTGCAGACAAGTATATCCCAAAGTAATGCTTCCCTCCTTGGTATTCTTGATGGCATTATTCGCCAGATTATTAATCAGCTGCAACAAACGGATACTGTCTGTCCCGAATGTACAAGAGGCACACCCTTTTTCAAGAAGTAGCTGAACTCCTTCCGGCATACGCAATTTAACGGAAGCGAACGTCGTGTCCATCAAGTCATTTATATCGACAGGCGCATAACTGATCTTGATTGCATCCGCCTCTATTTTTGACAGATCGAGGATATCGTTTATTAATTGCATCAATAACTGGTTGTTTGCCTTGATGATTTCATAATACCCCTGGCGCTCTTCGTCAGAATCGGCAAAAGCCATCAATTCCGAAAAACCCGTGATCGCATTCAACGGTGTACGGATCTCGTGGCTCATATCGGCCAGATACTTTGATTTCATCTTATCGGCAAGTTCCGCTTTATGCTTTGCTTCCTCGAGATTCAACTCCTGCCCTTTACGCTCTTGTATATTGATCGTACATCCCAAGACCACAAGCGCCCTCCCCTGCTCATCGCGCTCGTAAACGGAAGCGGACGACTCACGCCAATGATATGCATCCATGCCCGGATATTTCACACGTAATTCTATTTTTATTTCCGATATTTCACCCCGGCATAATTTACGAAAAGCTTCATCATGCATCTCTCTATCATCCGGATGGACACGTGCGGCAAAACGCAGCCAAGAGATTTTGACCAACTCGTCTTCCTTTCCCGGAAGCCAGTTATTTACCTGGACAACCGAGTCGTTATAATTTCGTTTGCTTTCCGGATTCACAAAGACCGAACAGAGGCGGATATCATTAGAGGACAAAGCCATTTTGGTGAGTACCTGAGAACGGCGCAGTTCATTTTCCATCACTTTACGAGATGTGACATCACGCCATAAAGCTAACAATAAAGGCTTGCCGTTACTCAATGAGATGGGGAATTTGGTTACTTCTATATCTTTCCGGACACCACGCTTATTCGTTATCCTACCCTTAAACTCTACCGTTTTACCCGTATTCATAATATCACTGTCCAATATCAGGCGCTTTTCAGCCGACATAATGGCATCGAAATTAAGTTCAAAATCATTATGTCCCTCAACCTCATTTGTGTAGATACCGGTAATTTCTTCCATAAAATGATTCCAATAAAGATACTTGAAATCATTCTCTGCATCTTTTACAAATACACCTAACGGTAGTTTATCCAAGATTGTATTAATCAGTTCATGTAATGAATCCTGATTCCGTAAGATCGGTAGAATGTCACTTCCTCCCTGTGTGCTGCCCATAACAATAAATGCTTTTAAACGCTAATGTGGGTATAAAGATATTTATTTTTATTACAATATGCCCGCAAACCCTCATTAAAATCAACCCTCGATTGAAAAAAAACAGCAATTTTAAAAGAAGAGCCATGCTACTAATAATAAATATTGCCAAATATTATATACCTTTACCGGGAATTTAATGATGAAAGATGAGATTTGACGAATTGGATTTAGAAGAGGCTGTATTGGACGGCCTCGATGCGATGAATTTCCAGGAGACGACTCCTGTACAGGAACTAACGATTCCGGTTATATTGGAAGGGAAAGACATTATTGCCTGTGCACAAACAGGGACAGGGAAAACAGCGGCTTATGTGTTGCCGGTGATCAACGAACTCAGTAAAGGATTACATCCGGCCAATGCAATCAATGCCGTTATCATGGCTCCTACGCGTGAACTGGCACAACAGATTGACCAACAAATAGAAGGTTTCACCTACTTTGTTCCTGTCTCCGCCGTTGCTGTGTACGGGGGAACGGATGGTATTGCCTGGGAACAACAGAAGCGTGGCATGGAAATGGGGGCCGATATTGTGATTGCGACTCCAGGGCGTTTGTTGTCCCATATCAAACTGGGTACGGTCGACCTGTCGCAGGTTTCCTTCTTCATCCTGGATGAAGCAGACCGGATGCTCGACATGGGATTTTATGAAGACATCATGCAAGTGCAGAAACTGCTGCCTGAAACTTGTCAGACCATTATGTTCTCTGCAACCATGCCCCCCAAGATCCGTACGTTAGCCAAAACGATCTTGAAGAATCCGGAAGAAGTCAAAATCGCTATCTCGCGTCCGCCCGAATCGATCATGCAAACGGCTTATATCTGTTACGATATGCAGAAACTGCATATTCTGGAAGATCTGTTTTCACAAAGCCGTCCCCAGCGTGTCATCATATTTTCATCGTCAAAAATGAAAGTGAAGGAACTGGCTGCCACGCTGAAACGAATGAAGTTCAACGTAGCCGCCATGCACTCCGACCTCGAACAGTCACAACGCGAAGAGGTAATGAAAGAGTTCAAGAACGGACGTATCGATATTTTGGTCGCAACCGACGTCGTATCACGTGGTATCGATATCAATGATATCAAATTGGTTGTCAACTTCGACATTCCCCACGATCCGGAAGACTATGTACACCGTATCGGCCGTACGGCTCGCGGTACAGGCGGAGAAGGTTTGGCAATTACCTTTGTCTCCACAGAGGAACAGGCCCAATTCAAACGTATCGAGCAATTCCTGGAAAAAGAGGTGTACAAGATCCCGATCGACCCGAAATTCGGAGAAGCCCCTTTGTATGAACCGGAAAAGTACGCCAACGTACGCCGTGGCAGAGGACGCCCCCGGAAAGACAGCGGAAAAGGCAACAGCCGTCCGGGAGGAAATTCCGGCAACGGACAACGCCGCCGGGGAAGACCACGGAAGGATGCTTAACTCATAAGAATATACCTCCTAAAGAAAGAAGCAATGTTAGCAAATAAAAAACGCAGATCAAGCATCAGCCTAATCTGCGTTTTTATTTATTCTTTCTATTTATTTATCCGTTCATCGAAGCCAGAAACTCCATATTATCGAATGTCTGTTCCATGCGTTTCTTGACAAATTCCATAGCTTCCATAGAGTTCATATCGGCCAGGTATTTACGCAAGATCCACATACGGTTTACAGTACTTTCATCCTGCAACAAGTCATCACGACGCGTACTGGAAGCCGTAATATCGACAGCCGGATAAACACGCTTGTTTGCCAGCTTGCGGTCCAACTGCAATTCCATATTACCTGTACCTTTGAATTCTTCGAAGATCACATCATCCATCTTAGAACCAGTCTCTGTCAACGCTGTTGCCAGGATCGTCAGGCTACCGCCGTTTTCGATGTTACGGGCAGCACCGAAGAAACGTTTCGGCTTCTGCAAGGCGTTAGCATCCACACCACCGGAAAGAACCTTACCGGAAGCAGGCTGAACGGTATTATAAGCACGTGCCAGACGTGTAATAGAGTCTAACAGGATCACAACATCATGACCGCATTCGACCATACGTTTTGCCTTGTTCAATACGATTTCGGCAATCTTCACGTGACGTTCCGCCGGTTCGTCGAATGTAGAAGCGATCACTTCCGCATCCACGCTACGGGCCATGTCGGTTACTTCTTCCGGGCGTTCGTCGATCAGCAGGACGATCATATACACTTCCGGATGATTTGCTGCAATCGCATTGGCAATATCTTTCAGCAGCATCGTCTTACCGGTCTTCGGCTGTGCCACGATCAGACCACGCTGTCCCTTTCCGATCGGCGAGAACAGGTCTACAACACGTACGGCGATATTATCATATACTTTCGGAGCTTTACGGGCCGTCAGCATGAACTTTTCATCCGGGAAAAGCGGAGTCAGATGATCGAAAGGAACACGGTCGCGAACCTCTTCCGGCGTACGGCCGTTGATCTTGTCTACTTTTACAAGCGGGAAATACTTTTCACCTTCCTTCGGAGGACGAATAGCACCTTCCACCACATCACCGGTCTTCAGACCGAACAATTTGATCTGTGACTGCGATACGTAGATATCATCCGGGGAAGTCAAATAGTTATAATCGGAAGAACGCAGGAAACCATATCCGTCAGGCATCATTTCCAATACGCCGACACCTGTCAGAATGCCGTCAAATTCGTATTGCTTTTCCTGAGGCGCGTTATTATTGTTATTATTGTTGCGCTGGTTGTTATGATTATTCTGATTGTTCTGCCTGTTGTTATTCTGACGAGGAGCGTTCTGCTGTGGAGCCGGTTGTTCGCTTTGTGCCTTCGGTTCCGGTTTAGCAGGTGTAGAAGAGAACGGGAAAAGCTGGTCGAGAACCGATTTGGTATCCGGATGGCGGAATACCACACGTTTAGGTTCTTCTGCTGAAGCAGGAGCGGCAGGAGTTTCTGCCACGGCAGGTTCCACTGTTACTTCGGGAACTGCTTCAACCGGCAGTTCTTCACCGGCAGATTCTACCACAACGGGAGGAAGCAACGGCTTTTCAGCTTTATCAGCCTTTTTCACTATTACCTTCTTTGCAACAGGCTTTTCTTCTTCAACCGGAGCGTTGGCCGGAGCCTCGGTTACCTGAGCGACTGCTTCAGGTGCAGAAGAGGGAGCATTGGCAGAGACCTGATTCTTCGAAACGACAACTTCGTCATTCTCCCGAGTCGGGACAGCAGCGCCAGCCACCTTATCTTTCTTTTCGATACGAGTCCGTTTCTTACGTTCGGGCTGTTCCTTGGTTTCTACTGCAACTTCTTCAACCGAACCGGCTACGGGTGTGGCAGGAGCGGCAACCTTTGTTTTAGTATCGGCTTTTGCGCCTTTCGGGGCTGCAGCTTTAGGAGTTTTCTTAGCCTTGGTTTGCCTTTCTGCTTTCTTAGCCTCCTTCTCTTTCTCCTTTTCAGCCTGAATGCCGGCATATGAGATAGCCTGTTCGTCAAGAATTCTGTATACAAGCTCCTCCTTTTTCAAAGAGCTTACTTTTTTAATACCTAACTCTTCCGCTATACTTTGCAACTCAGGAAGGAGTTTTTCATTTAGTTCTAGAATGTTATATTTTTGCATAATGCGAAGTGAATAATAAAAACGGCGTACGACACGACCTGGTACGGTACGCGTACAACGCAATCATTGTATCTTTTATAATTTGATAATTAATAATTTCATGTGAAAACCGGATTGTTCAGCTAATTTGAATCATTAGTAACACATCTGCGGAGTAAATCTGTGCAAATGTAATAATATTTTTTATTTACTCTCGCTTTTTGTCGGAAAAAAATGCACAACTAACACGCTTTTAGTCATTTTGTCCAAACAAAAACGGTTATCCGGCCGTTCTCCCACAACCCAGATAACAGCGTCTCCACTGCATAAAAGCCACGTTTGTTCCTTGTCGAGACGACTGAACTTACGATCCGAAAAATAATCGCTCAGTTTCTTGCGCCCTTTCATTCCGAAAGGAATAAACCAGTCTCCTTCTTTCCAGGTACGCAATGTAAGCGGGAAAGTCAGCTTGTCGTAATCAAAATAAGCGATATTCTTATCTTTCCGGATGTGGAAATCTTCCTTAATAACAACCTTTTCGAAAGAAAGTTCAACGGGTCCGAACCAGTTCTGCTCGCAGCCGGTCAACGTATATTCTTTGACCTCTTCTTTTACAAGGGGAGAAAGCAAAAGATAATCCCGGTCTTTTATCAGTCTGTGAGTCGAAGAATAAAATACCTTGCCCGGTTCTTTCGTCAGGGAGAGATAAACAGCTTCCGCTACCAGGCGGGTGAAATTATAGGTTTTGAGCAGTTCATACAAGATAGCATCAGGAGAAGGATAACGCATTAAAGCCGCAATGGAAAAACGGTCGCCCGGTTCGACAACATGCCTCCTCGCCTCCTCCACGACATGCAGATAAACAGCTTCGGTAGCCGCCAGATGTTCGGAAGTACGGGCTATCGCCGTCTTGACAGAAGGATTGAGTTCCTCTAAAAGAGGAAGGACGCGCAGGCGGATAAAGTTACGGGTATAGGCATCCGATTCATTTGTACTGTCAGTAACATACATCAGATTGCGCTTGGCAAGCCACTCCAGGATATCCGCACGGCTTACGACAAGCAAAGGACGCACCACAAATCCATTCCTCGGCCGGATACCGCTCATCCCCCGGATACCGGTCCCGCGTACCAGATTCATCAAAAGCGTCTCCACACTGTCGTCGCGGTGATGGGCTACGGCAATGGCCTGCGCCCCTGTTGCGAGACGCTGCTCTTCAAACCAGTTATAGCGCAATTCACGCGCTGCCATTTCAATCGAGAGATGACGTTCCGCCGCATATTGCCGGGTATCGAAATCCACTTTCAGGAAAGGCACATTCAACTGTCTTGCATATTCCCTCGTGAACTGTTCGTCGCGCATGGATTCGTCGCCACGCAAATGGAAATTACAATGCGCCGCAATACAGGAATAGCCCGACTCCACCAAAAGGGTGAGTAGGGCTATTGAATCTGCTCCGCCACTTACACCGACCAAAACCGGAAGGCTTTCTGTAAGCAACTGATATTTCTCTATATATGCACGTACAACGTCGCGCATATACTTATTCTTCTATGCCTGCCAATTCAGGGTCGATCATGATACGACCGCAATATTCGCAAACGATGATCTTCTTACGCAATTTGATATCCATCTGCTTCTGGGGCGGGATCTTGTTAAAGCAACCACCGCAAGCATCACGCTGGATATATACGACAGCCAAACCGTTACGCGCACCTTTACGGATACGTTTGAAAGCAGTCAACAGACGCGGTTCGATATTCGCTTCCAGTTTCTTTGCTTTTTCACGCAATTTTTCTTCGTCCTGCTTTGTCTCGGAAATGATCTGTTCCAGTTCACTCTGCTTCAGAGTCAAATCGGCTTTACGGCCGTCCAGTCTTTCGGTCAGTTCGGCAATCTCGGCTTTCTTCTGAACGATCGCTTCTCCGAATTCACGAATCTTCTTTTCAGAGAATTCAATTTCAAGTCCCTGGAATTCTATTTCTTTAGACAAGTTATCGAATTCACGGTTGTTACGCACGTTATCCAACTGCGTTTTATATTTTTCAATCAGACCGGTAGACTCCGTGATCTTATGTTTCTGTTCTACAACAGCATTCTCAAAGTCCTTGATTTCTGTCTGATAGTTCTGAAGACGTGTTTCCAGACCTGCGATCTCATCTTCCAGGTCCTGCACTTCCAAAGGAAGCTCGCCGCGAAGCGTTTTGATCTTATCAATTTCAGTCATCATCGTCTGAAGCTGATACAGTGTAGAAAGCTTTTCTTCAACTGTAATCTCTTTTTCAGCTGATTGTTTATCTGTAGCCATTCTATAAATATTTTACCGGGTTTGAATTAACATTCGAAAAATGTACCGCAAAGGTAGGGAATTTTTTCGATATTATCTTATAAAAGATGTCTTTTGTACAGACTTCGCTTTCATAATGACCTATAACAGCCAGCAGAATACGGTCCTCAACATCGTAAAAATCATTGTATTTAGCCTCTCCCGTAATGAAGATGTCCGCACCATAACTGATCGCATCCTTGATCAGAAAAGCGCCGCTGCCTCCGCATAAAGCGACTTCCCGTATCAGTTTGCCGGTCAGGGCGGAATGTTTCACACAGCCCACCTGAAACAAATCTTTTATCCGTTGCAGGAAACCCAGCTCGTCCTCTTCTTCGGGCAACTCTCCCACTACACCGGAACCAACCTGATCCCAGGCATTATCCAGGGAATAAAAATCAAAGACAGGCTCTTCATACGGATGGACGGAAAGCAGCGCACGGGTGACCGTCGATTTACGGAAAGCCGGCAATACCATTTCGATACGCACTTCCGGCTCTACATGTAACTCGCCTATTTCACCGCAGAACGGGTTCGTGCCTTCGCCTGCACGGAACGTTCCACTCCCCGATAGGTTGAAACTACAGGAGTCATAATCCCCGATAGTCCCTGCTCCGGCATTGAACAAGGTTGTCCTGACCAACTCGGCGTAGGCTTCCGGCACAAAAGTGACCAGCTTCAGCAAAGCCCCTTTCTGCGGGCTCAATACACGCACATTTTCCAGCCCGATCAGTTCCGCCAGGCGGAAGTTCACGCCTCCCGCCGCATTATCGAGATTGGTATGAGCCGCATAGACCACCAGATCATACTTGCACGCCTTCATCATACACCGCTCGATATAGGTAGAACCCGTCAAAGACTTAAATGCTTTAAAGGCCAAAGGATGATGAGAAATAATCAGGTTACAACCCGCCTCTATCGCCTCGTCGACCACCTCTTCAGTCACGTCCAGGCAAAGAAGCGCACCGGTGGCAGGCTGGTTCACATCGCCCACCTGCACACCTGCGTTGTCAAAGCTTTCCTGCAATGGCAACGGAGCGTATTGCTCGATTTCTTTCAGAATATCCTTAACCCTTACCATAATCAATAATTTATCAATTCGTCAATATGCCAATCTCTTTCATTGGCATATTGGCACATTACCCAATTATCACATTATTCCTTTATATCTACTTTCAGGCACAGTTCTTCCAACTGTGAATCGTCCAGTTGACCGGGAGCATCCAGCATGACATCGCGACCGGAATTGTTTTTCGGGAATGCGATACAGTCGCGGATAGAATCCAGGCCGGCAAACAGAGACACCCAACGATCCAGGCCATAAGCCAAACCACCGTGAGGAGGCGCACCATATTTGAAGGCATTCATCAGGAAGCCAAAACGCTCCTGCGCCTTTTCTTCGGTGAAGCCCAACAACTGGAACATCTTATCCTGCAATTTGCTGTCATGGATACGGATAGAACCGCCACCCACTTCAACGCCATTGATAACCATATCGTACGCATTCGCACGAACGGCTCCCGTATCGCTATCCAGCAACGGGATATCTTCGGGTTTGGGAGACGTGAACGGGTGATGCATAGCATAGAAACGCTGGTCTTCTTCGCTCCACTCGAACAGCGGGAAGTCGATCACCCACAGGCAAGCAAACTTGTTCTTGTCGCGCAGTCCCAACTGGCCGGCCACTTCCAGACGCAATTCGCAAAGCTGTTTGCGGGTCTTCATCGCATCGTCACCAGAAAGGATCAGGATCAGGTCGCCCGGCTTAGCACCGAAGGCTTCCTTCATCTGCTGCAAGACTTCCTGCGTATAGAACTTATCTACGCTTGATTTCACGTTGCCGTCTGCTTCCACGCGGGCATAAACCATGCCTTTCGCGCCGATCTGCGGACGTTTTACAAATTCTGTCAGCGCATCCAGCTGTTTGCGGGTGTAAGTCGCTGCACCTTCCGCACAGATACCACCGATATAGGCAGCACCGTCGAATACGGAGAAGCCGTGTCCCTTCATGATGTCCATCAACTCGACGAACTTCATGCCGAAACGCAAGTCCGGCTTATCGCTTCCGTAATATTTCATGGCATCGTGCCAGGTCATACGCGGGAAGGCTTCCTTTATCTCGACACCACGAATGGTCTTGAACAGGTGTTTGGCCATTCCTTCGAAAATATTCAACACATCTTCCTGTTCCACGAAGCTCATCTCGCAGTCGATCTGTGTAAATTCCGGCTGGCGGTCTGCGCGCAGGTCTTCATCGCGGAAACATTTCACGATCTGGAAATAACGGTCGAAACCGGAAACCATCAGCAACTGCTTCAACGTCTGCGGAGACTGCGGCAATGCATAGAACTGTCCGGGATTCATGCGGGAAGGCACCACAAAGTCGCGTGCTCCTTCCGGAGTGGAGTTTACCAGCACCGGAGTTTCCACTTCCAGGAAACCTTGCTTGTCCAGATAGTTACGCACCTCGAAAGCCATCTTATGACGCAGTTCCAGGTTCTTGCGGACAGCGTTACGGCGCAAGTCCAGATAACGGTATTTCATACGCAGGTCGTCACCTCCGTCCGTCTCGTCTTCAATCGTGAAGGGAGGAGTTACGGCTGCATTCAGGATATTCAAGTCTGAAACAATGATTTCGATCTCACCGGTAGGAATGTTCGGATTCTTACTGGAACGTTCGCGAACGGTTCCTGTTACCTGGATAACATATTCGCGTCCCAATTTATTCGCTTTCTCACAAAGAGCAGCATCCACTTCCTGGTTAAACACCAATTGCGTAATACCATAGCGGTCGCGGATATCCACGAACGTCATACCACCCATTTTACGGGTTTTCTGCACCCAGCCGGCCAGCGTAATCACCAGGCCTTCGTCAGCAAGGCGCAGGTCGCCACAAGTTCTTGTTCTATACATTATATTTATATTTTAAACTATTATAAAATCAATTTGGTCACAAACAAATAAAATGATATGTAAACCGCCGCAAAGATAGGAAATATATGGACCTTATTATAATGTAAGATAAAAAAAGAAAGCCTCTGGGAGAAACCAGAGGTTCAAAAGTAGAATTTTTTTTATACTTTTGTTACTTCGTTAATGAGGATAAAGTCAAATTTACAAAATACAATTTAAAGGATAAAATGGAAAAAATCATTTCGTATCCGCTTTCAGCTATCTACTATTTGTTATTCGGAATTACACTGGGATGCTTCCACGCGGTACAGTGGGTATGCTTCAACCTCTTTGGTTACAAAGCTCATAAAAAGAGTGTGGATGTCATGAATTTCTTCTTAGTTGCTAACACACGCATATTGGGAACAAGATACAAAGTGAGCGGATTAGAGAAACTCCCGACCGGCTTGCCTCTTATAATCGCCTCGAATCACCAGAGCATGTACGACATCACCACCATTTGCTGGTTCATGCGCAAGGTACATCCTAAGTTCATAAGTAAAATCGAATTAGGCAAAGGCATTCCCAGCATTTCATACAACCTCAACCACGGCGGTTCTGTGCTTATCAACCGAAAAGACCCCAAACAGGCACTGACTGCCATCCGTGTAATGGCTGAATATATTGAAACAAACAAACGCTCGGCAGTCATATTCCCGGAAGGGACACGAAGCAAAACAGGCAAACCCCGTCCTTTTGCCGAAAACGGACTGAAAATCCTCACCAAGTATGCTCCGTCGGCCTACGTTGTACCAATCACCATCAACAACGCATGGAAAATAACCAAATGGGGCTACTTTCCTTTAGGGCTCGGTAACTGCATCGAACTGATCATCCACGACCCAATTCCGGCGAAAGCAAAACCTTTCCCCGAACTTTTCACTGAAATCGAGCAGACTGTTACCGGCAGCATTAAGTTCTGAGAATTGCCGTGTCCAGCATGCCTGCACTTTTGTTTCACCATCCCTAATGCTCTGAAACTTTTGTTTCACCTTTTTCAACAGCATGAAACTAAAGTTTCATCTGCAGGAAACTTTTGTTTCACCGGCAAGAAACTTTAGTTCCATCAGGGAGAAACTTTTGTGTCATCCGCAGGGAAATCTTTTTATTTCCGACCTTACCCGATTATTCAAAGAATCATCGTATATTTGTGGTTAGGTTTAAAACCTTGTAAACTGTATATTAACAAGATTAATTCTATTAGTAAATGGGAAGAGTATTAGTGATTGGTGCAGGGGGCGTTAGTACCGTTGCTGTTAAGAAGATCGCGATGAACGCGGATGTCTTTACCGATATCATGGTTGCCAGCCGTACGAAAAGCAAGTGCGACAAGATTGCTGCCGATATCAAAAATGTAAAGGTGCAGACAGCACAGGTAGACGCGGACAACGTGGAAGAACTGGTAGCCCTGTTCAACGCCTTTAAACCGGACTTAGTAGTAAACCTGGCTTTGCCCTATCAGGACCTTCATATCATGGATGCCTGCCTGGCATACGGCGTCAGCTATCTCGACACGGCCAATTACGAACCGCTGGACGAAGCTAAATACCAATACAGCTGGCAGTGGGCATACAAGAAGCGTTTCGAGGATGCCGGCCTGACCGCTATCCTGGGCTGCGGATTCGATCCGGGCGTGACAGGTGTATATACGGCTTATGCTGCCAAGCATCATTTCGACGAGATACAATATCTGGATATCGTGGACTGCAATGCAGGTGACCACCATAAGGCATTCGCAACCAACTTCAATCCGGAAATCAATATCCGCGAGATTACCCAGCGCGGTAAGTATTACGAAGACGGAGAATGGAAGGAAACAGATCCGCTGTCCGTACACAAGCCGTTGAACTATCCGAACGTAGGCCCGAAAGAATCCTACCTGATGTATCACGAAGAGTTGGAAAGCCTGACGAAGAACTTCCCGACAATCAAGCGTGCCCGCTTTTGGATGACTTTCGGACAGGAATATCTGACTCACCTGCGTGTGATCCAGAACATCGGCATGGCCCGCATCGACCCGATTATGTATAATGGACAGGAAATCGTTCCGATCCAGTTCCTGAAAGCCGTATTGCCGAATCCGGGTGATCTGGGAGAAAACTATACGGGCGAAACTTCCATCGGTTGCCGTATCCGCGGTATCAAGGATGGCAAGGAGCTGACTTACTACGTATATAATAATTGTAGCCACCACGCAGCCTACTTAGAAACCGGCGCACAGGGCGTAAGCTATACGACAGGTGTTCCGGCCATGATCGGCGCCAAACTGTTCATGCAGGGCGTGTGGAAGAAACCAGGCGTGTGGAACGTAGAAGAGTTTGATCCCGATCCATTCATGAAGGAACTGAACGAACAGGGATTGCCTTGGCACGAACTGTTCAATGTGGACCTGGAACTCTAAATGAACATTTATAACATACTGCGCCTCGGTACGCGAATCAAGAGCAGAAGGCTCAAGCTATTGGGACTTTGGCTATTTCATGTATTGGGAAAACGGTATATCGGAGTCTTTCTCGATCCGGTGCTGGCCTGTAACTTCCGTTGCAAGATGTGTTATTTCAGTGACGAGGAGAAACGGAAAAGCCTGCGGGGTTCCTTGAAATACGAAGAGATGGAAGCCATCGCCGGCAGCCTCTTCCACCGTGCCCTGAAACTTCAGGTCGGATGCGGGGCTGAACCGACGTTGCACAAGGATCTGGTCAAGATCATCGCGCTGGGGAAGAAATATCAGGTCCCATACGTTTCGCTTACGACCAACGGGAATCTGTTGACAAAAGAACAGCTGACCGCTGCCGTAGAGAACGGCTTGGACGAACTGACGCTTTCGGCACACGGCTTTACACGCGAGACATACGAGTATCTGATGACGAACGGCCGTTTCGACCTGTTCCGCCAGTTGCTCGCCAACGTCGCAGAGGTGAAGAGACTGCATCCGGAGTTTAAGTTGCGCATCAATTATACGATCAACAACGACAACCTGGAAGAACTGAGCCGTATCTGGGAAGTGGTCGGCGACGAACTGGATATCCTGCAACTCCGTCCGATCCAGAAAATCGGGGAAAGCGAATACAAGGATTTCGATCTGGTAAAGATATACGCCCGGTATGACGCCGTGCTGGTTCCGCTAATCGAAGAGTGCCGCCGCAGACAAATCACCTGCCTGGTGCCTGAGAAGCAGAACATCATTGTGCTGGAAGAAAACGAGGCGGACGATAACAGTATCGAAAAGATCACTTACTGTTACGTCTCTCCCCAGGAGTGCTGGCAGGATGATTTCGACTACCGGACGGAGACATTCGAATCGTATGCCGCCAGCCATCACATGGGGCGGCAACTTTTAGGCAAAGTCTTCGGACGGAAAGCTCGTAAGAAAGCGGATGTGACACGTAAAATGAATTATAACATCAAGTAAAACAAGTATATGGCAATACAAATAGGAGATAAAGCACCCGAAGTATTGGGACTTGACCAGAACGGAAAAGAGATAAAGCTAAGCGATTTCAAAGGAAAGAAGTTAGCCCTCTATTTCTATCCGAAAGACAACACCAGCGGTTGTACGGCCGAGGCTTGCAGCCTTCGTGACGGTTACGAAGAATTGCGGGCAGCAGGCTACGAAGTGATTGGTGTCAGCAAAGACAGCGCCAAGTCCCACCAGGGATTTATCGCAAAACAGGAACTTCCTTTCAGCCTCATTGCTGATACGGATACGACCCTGCAACAGCAGTTCGGGGTCTGGGCAGAAAAGAAACTGTACGGACGTTCATACATGGGGACTCTCCGTACCACCTTTATAATCAATGAAGAAGGTATCGTTACCAACATCATCGGCCCGAAAGAGGTGAAGACTAAAGACCATGCAAATCAAATCCTTAATCTATAAAAAGGAAATGGCAAAAGAAGATTTATTCGAAGAAGGCAAGCAGCCTGCAGCCGAAAAAGCGGCTGTGAACACAGACAAGTTGAAAGCGCTTCGCGCAGCAATGGACAAGATTGAGAAGAACTACGGAAAAGGTTCTATCATGAAGTTAGGCGACGAAAGTATTGAAAATATCGAAGTGATCCCGACCGGTTCTATCGCCTTGAACGCAGCTTTAGGCGTAGGCGGTTATCCGAGAGGCCGTGTGATCGAAATCTACGGTCCGGAATCGTCCGGTAAGACAACCCTGGCCATCCATGCGATAGCCGAAGCACAGAAAGCAGGCGGTATCGCTGCATTTATCGATGCGGAACATGCTTTCGATCGTTTCTATGCCGAAAAGCTGGGAGTAGACGTGGAAAACCTCTGGATCTCGCAGCCGGACAACGGTGAACAGGCGTTGGAAATCGCGGAACAGTTGATCCGTTCATCTGCCGTAGACATCGTGGTTATCGACTCTGTTGCCGCCCTGACACCGAAAGCCGAAATCGAAGGCGATATGGGTGACAGCAAGATGGGTTTGCAGGCGCGTTTGATGTCTCAGGCATTGCGTAAACTGACAGCGGCCATCAACAAGACAAATACGACTTGTATCTTTATCAACCAGTTGCGTGACAAGATCGGTGTGATGTTCGGCAATCCCGAAACGACTACCGGCGGTAATGCCCTGAAGTTCTATGCTTCCGTACGTCTGGATATCCGCAGCATCGGCAAGTTGAAAGACGGAGACGAAATCAAGGGGAACCAGGTGCGCGTCAAAGTGGTAAAGAATAAGGTGGCACCTCCTTTCCGCAAGGCTGAGTTCGACATCATGTTTGGTGAAGGCATCTCCAAAGCCGGTGAAATCATCGACCTGGCAGCCGAACTGAACATCATCAAGAAAAGCGGCTCATGGTACAGCTACAACGATACGAAGTTAGGCCAGGGACGTGATGCCGCCAAGCAATGCATCGCCGATAACCCGGAACTGGCTGAAGAACTGTCGGGTTTGATATTCGAGGCATTGAAAGGATAAGATCATTTAATTACTTTTGGCTTGACCCAAAAGTAACCAAAAGGTCAAGGCCGAACCTGCTTCGCTAATGCGATCCCGCATCGAGTGCGGGATCGCAAAGTAACTACCGGTATCACAATCCTCAACAGAGCCGTCAGGCTCTACCTCCGGCCTAAGCCGGTGAGCGTTAAGCGCAGTGACCGTAGTGAGCGCCCGGAGCGTCTGCTGTCTGAGCGAAGCGAGTTTCAGACGCGACAGCGAACGAAGGAAACGGAGTAGCGAAGCGGGTTCGGCCTTGATCTTTTGGTTACTTTTGGATCAAGCCAAAAGTAACAGTTAAATCATACATTAAAAATGAAAGACAAATACCATCAACTTTGCAGCACCGAGAAAAGCATTCCCATTTTCTCCCGTGACTGGTGGCTCGATACGGTTTGCGGCAAAGACAGATGGGACATCTTGTTGGTTGAAGAAAAAGGGAAGGTCACGGCAGCCATGCCGCTTTACATTCCGCAACGGAATATTATTTCGATGCCTTCCTACACACAGACGATGGGTCCCTGGTTCGCACCCGAATCCGGCGACACCAAATACACAAAGGCATTAGGCAGGCGGCAGGCTTTATGTAAACAATTACTGGAAAACCTGAAACCTTATCCGCATTTCCTGCAAAACTTCCATTATGATATTACCGATTGGCTGCCTTTCTATTGGGAGGGTTACCAACAAACTACGCGTTATACATACCTGCTGAAAGGTATTCAGGATGCAGACGCGCTCCGGGAAAACATGAGTCCCAATATCCGCCGGAACATCACAAAAGCAAAAGACAAATATCATATCACTGTTAAGAAAGGTATTTCCATTGAAGAATTCCTGAAAGTACAAGAACAGACATTCGAACGTCAGCGCACTACGAATAAGGAAGATACGGAAATACTGGTAAAACTGATCAACGTCTGCCGGGAACGAAACCAGGGAGACTTATGGGGAGGATACGACGATCAGGGACGTTTGCACGCAGCTGTTTTTATCGTCTGGCAGGAAAGTTCGGCCTGGTATCTCGCAGGCGGAGGCGATCCGGGCTTGCGGGAATCCGGAGCACACAGCCTGATCTTATGGGAATGTATCCGTTACGTCTCACAATTTACAGACGTATTCGACTTTGAAGGTTCCATGATACCGGGAGTCGAACGCTTTTTCCGAGAATTTGGTGCAATTCAAACGCCTTTCTTCACAATAACCAAAGGAAAACTAAGTTTATTAAATAGAGTCTATTTAAAAATGAAAAGAGTTATAACTCATAATTCATAAGTCCGAATTAGCATGTTAAACAGCTACAACAACATACTGGTCTTAGCCCCCCATACCGACGACGGGGAATTAGGATTGGGAGGAACGATAAGCAAATTGGTAGGATTGGGAAAGAAAGTAACCTATGTCGCTTTCTCTACCGCCCAACAGTCCGTGCCCGAAGGTTTCCCGAAGGATGTCCTGAAAACGGAAGTAAAAAAGGCGACCGCCCTGTTAGGCATATTACCGGAAAATCTTATCATTTACAATTATGAAGTGCGCAAGTTAGGATATGCCCGACAAGAAATACTGGAAGAACTGATCCGCCTCAAAAAGGCGAATAACTTTGATCTGGTCTTCATCCCGAGCCTTCACGATATCCACCAGGATCATACGACAATCGCCCAGGAAGGCTTGCGGGCTTTCAAAAACACAACCTTATTAGGCTACGAACTAATCTGGAACAATCTGACATTCAACACGCAATGCTTTGTCGAACTGAGCCGGGAACACATCCAGGCCAAAGTGAAAGCATTGAAAGCATACGAATCGCAGGGAGCACGCGACTATCTCTCCGAAGAGTTTATCTTTTCACTGGCTAAGGCACGCGGCGTACAAGCCGGCTGTCCTTATGCCGAAGCGTTCGAAGTCGTTCGCCTGTTCCTGTAAACAGTAAATTGATCATGAGGGACTTTATCAAATACATCATCAAATTTCTGATCGGGGGAGAAAGAGCCGGTACGTTGAGCAGCCTGGTGGGCTACACTTCGGACCCGAACAAGTTCTCCCACTATCGCGTGGTCATCATCCCCTCTCCTTTCTTCCGGGATGAAGTCTACGGGACAGCCGAGTCCATGCCCGGACTGCCGCTAAACGAAATTGAAGGCGTTCCCTTATTATTCGGTTCCCCAAAGGTGGAATGGTACGGCGATACCTGGGTGGTGCATGCCGACATTGTTGCCAGCGCCTACTTCCTCCTGACACGATATGAAGAAATACGGAAACGGAACGTGCGGGACATACACGGCCGCTTCCCCGGAAAAGAGTCTTTACCTTATAAAGCAGGATTCATTCATCGCCCGATCGTTGACGAATACGGGAAACTGTTGCGCCGCTGGTTACGCCAGGCGCGCGTGCAATCGGCAACCGATCCGGCTCCACAAATACAAAAAGTATGGCTGACACATGATGTGGACGCTCCTTTCTTTTGCCGGACTTTCCGCAATCTGATACGGGAAACAGTCAAAGGTATCGGATTCGCACAAGCGTGGAAAATATTCTGCGGCCCGTTGCGGGAAGACCCGTTCTACACGTTTCCCTGGCTATTGGAACAAGGGAATGAACTGAAAAAGGCCATCGGTAAAGAACGTTGCGAATCTGTTTTCTTTATCAAATCGGGCGGATCATCCGTTTACGACAGGCCTTATTATAAATTGCATTCAAAAGAGCTGCAAGAGTTGTTGCTTCTCTGCAAAACTGAAAACGGTCGAATCGGCCTGCACGCCAGCTACGATGCCGGCAAGACCCCGGCGCTTATTGCTGCTGAAAAGGAACTGTTGGAGAAACAGGCCGGAAGACCGGTTAACTACAACCGCCACCATTATCTGGCTTCATGCGAACCGGAAGATATGGACTGGTTGGAAAAAGCCGGAATAACGGACGATTTCACAATGGGTTATCCGGATGTGGCCGGTTTTCGTCTCGGAACCTGCCGCCCCGTACATTGGATCAATCCGGAAAACAAACGGATCTCGTCGCTCGTTCTCCATCCGCTGACCATTATGGAATGCAGCCTGAACGAACCGGTGTACATGAATCTCAGCTATGAGGAAGCCTTGGCCTACTCCCTACAATTAGCCGGACAAGTAGCAGAGAGCAACGGTGAGTTGGTTTTACTCTGGCATAACGATTCCATTACCGACCGGATCAAACCGAATGTTTCCGTCGACTGGCAACGCAAGCTATTTGCCGCCATCATTGAAGAACTAAAGAAAGCATGAAGATACTGATATTATGTGATATGTTTCCCCCCGCTTTCGGTCCTCGAATGGGGTATTTATGCAAATACATGAAACGGGCCGGATGGACTCCTGTTGTGGTCACCGAGCAGATCGACGACAAGACTTTTTCCTTCCTGCAAGGTGACATACCGGTCACTTACATCAACTTTTTCCATTCGAAAGGAGGAATCCTGCGAAAACTGGAATGGATATTCGTGCTTATTCTGGACTTCCTTTTTCACTATAAAGATAAAAAGATAGCAAAAGCGGCTTCACGTTTACTGGAAGAAGGCGGTTACGACGGAATACTTTGCAGTACTTACCGGGCCTTTCCTCTACCGGCAGCCAAAGCACTGGCCGAGAAATACCATCTTCCGTTTGTTGCCGACTTGCGTGATATCATCGAGCAATATGCCGCTACCGAATATATTGCCCACAGCTTCCGGCTATTCCCTTGGCTGGATAAGAAAGTTACCACTGCTTTCCGTAACAAACTGCTACGGGACAGGAATGAAACATTGAAGAAAGCGGATTGCGTCACAACCATTTCCCCCTGGCACGTAGAGAAACTTAAGGCATACAACCTGCAAACGGAACTTATTTATAACGGCTACGATCCGGAAATCTTTTTTCCCGAACAACACCGGACATCCCGTTTCGTCATAACCTATACCGGCCGTCTGATCAGTCTGGCAACCCGTGACCCGCGCCTTCTCTTTGAAGCCATCGACCGGCTCGACCGGGAAAAGCGCATTTCACCGGAACAGTTCCGGATACAATGGTATGTCGATTCTGAATCGGCAACCATGATAAAGCAGGCGGCGGCATCCTATCCGATCGAACGTTACATGGATTTCTCCGATTATGTCCCGGCATCCGAGATCCCCGGCATCCTGAACCGCAGTTCTATTTTGCTGCAACTGGCCAATAAGTTTTCTTCCGATGGCCCCAAAGGTTTTATGACTACCAAACTTTTTGAAGCAATGGCTGTCGAGAAACCCCTACTTTGCGTAAAGAGTGACGAAAGTTGCCTGGAATCCGCCATCAACAAAACCCATACCGGCTTAGCAGCTCGGACAGTAGATGAAGTTTACCAATTTATCTTACAACACTATCTCTTCTGGCAGGAAAAGGGATATACGCACATAGAGGTGGACCGGGAAGCAATCGAACATTTCTCCCGTAAAAGACAAGCGGAGCAATTTATGCGTATCTTTACCCACCTGAACAGCAAATGACAGACATGGAGAAATACCTGAACATAATCGCATTCAATATCCCCTGGCCGGCCAATTACGGGGGGATTATCGATGTGTACTATAAGATGAAGGCATTACGCCAGTGTGGTGTAAAAATCATCCTGCACTGCTTCGAATACGAACGGCCACATTCACCGGAATTGGAGGCGATGTGTGAAAAGGTCTATTATTACAAACGGCATACGGGATTACGTACCAACATCAGCCTGTTGCCCTACAATGTGTACAGCCGCAAAGAACCGCAATTAATCGCCAACCTGCTGAAGAACGATTACCCGATCCTGTTCGAAGGGCTTCATTGCTGTTATTACATAAGTGATCCCCGGCTGAAAAACCGGATAAAGATATATCGGGAAGCAAATATAGAGCATGATTATTACAATCATCTGGCACAAGCAGAAAGTCATCCGGTCCGGAAATGTTTCTTCCGAATAGAGGCTTGGCGCTTCAAACGATACCAAAAAGTAGTGAGACATGCCGACTTGGTGATCGCCGTATCGACAACCGACACGGATTATCTGCGCCGCCAGTTTCCGGACAAGCGGATCGAATTTATGCCTTGCTTTCACACGAATGACCGGATTACGGTAAAGCCCGGTTCGTCCGATTTCATCCTGTATCACGGCAAGTTGTCGGTTATCGAAAACACGCAGGCTGCCCTGTTCCTGATCCAAAACGTATTCAGCAAACTGAATAACCGCTGTATTATCGCCGGTATGAATCCGCCCTCTTCCTTATTGAAAGCAGTCGCACCGTTCCCGAATATCCATATCGAAGCCAACCCGACGGAAGAACGGATGAGCGAACTGATACACGAAGCACAAGTACATGCATTAGTTACTTTCCAGGCAACCGGCTTGAAGCTGAAACTGCTGAACAGCCTTTTTGCCGGGCGACATACAATGGTAAACAGCCTGATGGTAACCGGTAGCGGCCTGGAACAACTTTGCCATATAGCCAATACACCGGAGGAAATGATCCGTACCTGCGGGAAATTGATGCAGACGGAAATAAACCCGGAATCGGTCGAACAACGGAGCAACGCTCTGTATCCGACCTACTCCAATCAATATCAAGGCGAACGTCTAAACAACTTTATTTATGGAAATTGAAGAATTTAAAAATATAATGGAAAAGTTCATTGAGAAGGTACTCAATTGTGATTTTAACAAATTGCCTATCAGTGACTACAATAAGCAATATCTTGCACACATAACGCCAGTAATATCCTATTATAAAGACATTTACATTAGGACTTTATTCATCAGTGTTTTAGCCCTCAAAAAAGACCATAAAGACCTGACTATAGTCGACTATGGGGGCGGATGTGGCTTTTTAAGTCTGCTACTGAAAGCTATCAAGGTCAAAAAGGTCATATATATCGACCGAAATCCGCAATCTGTTATCGCGGTCAGAGAGATCAGTCGTGCATTGGACCTGGCTGGACCAGACGTGATTATTTGCGGCGATTCCCCCGACCTGGTAAAGTGGTGTAAAGAGAATCAGGTAAAACCCGAACTGTTGATCGCGATCGACGTAATAGAACATATATACAATCTTCGCCGCTTCTTTGCAGACCTGACATCCATCAACGAAGAGCTGGGCATGGTATTCACAACCGGCTCCAATCCGATGAATATCCGGAAAAAGAGACAACTATATAAAGAGATGGATATGTATGAAAAAGGGAATATCATCACTCCCAATTATTACACCAAACGTCTGGAATTCATTACCCGGACCTACCCGGACATATCGGCTGAGAAAGCCCGTGAATATGCCGCCCTCACACGGGGGATGATCTACGACGACATCAAATACTTCATACAATCAAACAATATGGAAGGGACAGGTTCGTACACAATTCCTTCCCTCCAAGACAAGCATAACACATGCGATCCGGAAACAGGCAATTATATGGAACGAATCCTTCCTTTTGAAGAATATGCCCAATACTTGCGCCCTCATGGTCATACTCTTGCTGTTTGTACCGGCCATTATTATACTTCCCGGAAGAATCCTTTAGCAAGAATGTTGGCCCGGATGGCGAACTTTCTACTCGACCATATTGATTTTTTCAGATACCGCCTCTCTCCTTATATCATTTTGGCCGGATTCAAAAGCAGAAGACACGAGTAATTGCACATACTCCTTTTCCCAGTCGGCAGGTTTCAATATTTCGTTATTCCAAAGGAGCAGGTCTATATCAATCGGGATCTGCCCCTTTTCCTTGCTATCCGGCATACGGCCCAAAACCTTTTCCATCTCCTTTAGAGATCGCCTCACCTCTTCCAGACAACTGTCTGTATAGGCTACAACCGCCTGATTCAGGAATAACCCCGAGGCAGGCAACCCGACAGGTTCCGTATAAACAGGCACTGAAAAATGTATCGGGCAGAAATATTCCCGCAACAACTCATCTGCCGAATGTATATTCGATTCGCAATCCCAATTGGACCCTAAACATAATATCGCTCTATTTCGCATAGTGTATATTAAAGCCTTTTCAAACGCAAAACTAACAAAAAATACCTACAATACGGTATTGACCATATTACCATTTCATACTACCTTTGCGCAAGATTAAAAAAAGATGAGATTATCGGAACTTCGCACAGGCGAAAAAGGGGTTATAGTCAAGGTAATGGGACGCGGAGCCTTCCGCAAACGCATTATCGAAATGGGATTTATCAGGGGGAAAGAAGTCGATGTCATACAAAACGCTCCACTTAAAGACCCAATCCACTATCGTGTAATGGGTTATGACGTCTCTTTAAGACGAAATGACGCAAAGATGATAGAGGTGGTCAGTGCTGCCGAATTTGCAGAAGCCGACACGCTTCAACCGGAAAACCGTTCGGCCGATTCCTATATCCTGCCATCCAACAAAAGCTTGCAGGCTATGGCCATGCACAAAGGAAAGACGATCAATGTCGCACTGGTGGGTAATCCCAATTGCGGCAAAACATCCTTGTTCAACTTTGCTTCCGGCGCGCACGAACATGTCGGAAACTACAGTGGTGTGACAGTCGATGCAAAAGCCGGAACATTCCATCAAAACGGATATACGTTTAAGATTGTAGACCTGCCGGGGACTTATTCGTTGTCGGCTTACACGCCGGAAGAACTTTACGTCCGCAAACATCTGAACGAAGAGCAGCCGGACGTAGTCATCAACGTAGTCGACGCATCCAACCTCGAACGCAACCTGTACCTGACCTGCCAACTGATCGACATGGATATGCGTATGGTAATCGCTCTCAACATGTACGACGAGCTGGAACGCCATGGCAATAAGTTCGATCATGAATCGCTCGCACGCATGATCGGTACTCCGATCGTCCCGACAGTCAGTAAAACCGGTTTTGGCATAGAAGATCTTTTTAATCGGGTCATCAAAGTGTATGAAGAGGAAGACCCGGTGCTCCGCCATATCCATATCAACTATGGCGATGTGTTGGAAAAGGCCATTTACAGTGTAAGACACGAATTGAAACTGAATGGGAACGTCTCAAAAAGCCTTTCCAAACGATACCTTTCTATCAAACTCCTTGAAGGCGATCCCGAAGTCGAATCGTTTGTAAAAGCATTACCCGGATCCGAAACCGTCATACAGGAACGTGACCGCTGCGCAGCACAAATCGAAACACTCCTGAAAGAAGACTGCGAAACAGCTTTCACGAACGCCCGTTACGGATTCATCTCCGGTGCGCTGCGCGAGACATACGAGCCAAACAAGATACATGAAGCAACCAGCACACAGATCATCGACCTTTTTGTCACTCACAAAGTCTTAGGTTTCCCGATCTTTATCCTCTTCATGTGGGTTATGTTTGAAGCGACTTTCCGTGTCGGCGAATACCCGATGGGATGGATCGAGTCGCTCGTAGGCTGGATCAGTGAGTTTGTACGAGGCAACATGAGCGAAGGACCGCTGAAAGACCTGTTGGTAGACGGCATAATCGGAGGTGTGGGAGGTGTCATCGTATTCCTTCCCAACATCCTGATACTCTATGCTTTCATCTCCTTTATGGAAGATTCGGGCTATATGGCACGTGCCGCTTTCATCATGGATAAAATCATGCATAAGATGGGGTTGCACGGAAAATCGTTTATCCCGCTTGTTATGGGATTCGGTTGCAACGTTCCGGCCATCATGGCATCCCGTACGATCGAAAGCCGGAATAGCCGGATGATAACCATGCTGGTCAATCCGTTAATGAGTTGTAGTGCCCGTCTTCCGGTTTACGTCCTTCTGACGGGGGCTTTCTTCCCACAAACGGCAGGAACAGTGATGCTGATCCTCTACTCTTCGGGTATCTTGCTGGCTGTCCTGATGGCGCGTTTATTCAAGCGTTTCCTTTTTAACGAGGAAGACGTGCCGTTCGTAATGGAGCTTCCCCCCTATCGTATGCCGACAGGAAAGTCTATCGTGATCCATATGTGGGAAAAAGCCAAACAATACTTGCATAAGATGGGAGGCATCATCTTGATTGCATCCATCCTCATCTGGTTCCTCGGCTATTTTCCGCGCCACTCGGAAGGCGGAGACATTTTCGACAAACAAATTGCAGAAATAGAACAATCCGAAACAAACGAGGAAAAGAGAACAGAAGCGATAGCCGAACTGGAACGTCTGAAGTCGATGGAGCATCAGCAAAATTCCTATATCGGACGTATCGGCCAAACGATACAGCCCATACTTCATCCGTTAGGCTTCGATTGGAAAATGAGCGTCAGCCTGCTGACTGGTATGGCAGCCAAGGAGGTTGTTGTCAGCACATTGAGCGTTTTATATACCGGAGAATCAGACGACGAACAGGTTCTTACCGAGCGCCTGAAACAAGACCGGAATGCAGAGGGAGAACCTGTGTTCACGCCTCTGATTGCATTGAGTTTCATGCTCTTTGTTCTGATCTATTTCCCTTGTATCGCAACCATTTCTGCGATCGTGAACGAATCGGGGTCCTGGAAATGGGGGCTCTTCGTGATTGCCTATACTTGTACGCTGGCATGGGTTGTCTCATGCCTTGTCTACCAGACAGGACATTTCTTTATGAATTTATTCGGATAAACAACAAAACATTTCACCATGTGGCAAGAAATAGCAATTATCATCATTGGTCTCATCGTTCTCTTGTATATAGGCAGGAAAATATACAAGCTGTTGGCCCATCCTCCCAAAGCCGGTGATCCGTGTTGCGGATGTACGGGATGTAACCTCAAGGATGTAAAAAAAATCAAGGATCAAAGGACATGTTAAAAATACTATAAGAGCAAGATTTATAGAGTAATTGTTATATCTTTACGAAACAATAATTAACGGTTCGATATGGCTAAGAATGTAAATTTCAGCTGGATTTATTTTATCCTCGTTTGTTGTTTCATTAGTTGTTCTTCGGAAGAAATAGAAGAAGAAATCTTAACCTATGCATTAAAATCAGAATCACTATTTATCGAATCATCATTGGACATACCAAGAAGAAGCGAAGGGGATATTATACAGATCAGAGAAGATCTCCTTTTATTAGTTTACACAAAATTTCACGGAGATTTTTATGATCACAGCCCGGCAACGTTAGTTAAGCGTATCTCTACAGACAGAGGAAAAAGTTGGTCTGAGGAAGTTGAATTTATAAACCGGGAAAATAGTTTAAACGTCATGTCAGCCTCCCTGTTGAAGTTAAGCAACAATACGATCGCCCTGTTCTATCTTGTAAAAAACAGTAATACGGATTGCTATCCTGTTGTCAGGTTTTCCAATGACGACGCTGAGACCTGGTCTGAGCCGATAGCATGTATCAAGCCGGAAAGTGGATATTTCGTAATGAATAATAGCCGGGCAATTCAATTATCGACGGGACGAATTGTAATCCCTGTATCCAAACATTCTTTTCAGGATGGAGTATTCCAAGGGAACGGCACAATCTACTGTTACTATTCTGATGACTTAGGAAAAACCTGGCATCAAGGTAACTCTGTTCCTTCTGCTCAAAAAGGTTTGATTTTTCAAGAACCGGGAATCATAGAATTGCTAAATGGAAATATCCTGATGTATATCAGGACAAATTGGGGATGGCAATACTATTCATATTCGAAAGACAAAGGGTATTCCTGGAGCAAAGTAACATCCAGTACCCTCCAATCACCTTTGTCACCAGCTTCAATTGCCAGAAATCCATACACGGATGCTCTTGTCGCTGTTTGGAATATGAGTAATGAAGAGCGGATGCCTCTCTGTGTTGCAGGATCTATGGATGAAGGCCAAAGCTGGAAAAGAAAGTCCATCCTTGAAAATAAAAAAGGATATTCAGCTTGTTATCCTGCCATTGAATTTTTATCAGCAAATGAAATGCTTATCTTATATAGTATAGCTGAAAAGGAAAAAATGGGGCTGGGCAGCTTAAAATTGGTGTATACAAAATATTAAGCAGATATGTCAAAACTAAAGATACACCATTCTATTTAAATTATCGTATCATGAAAATTGTATATTGTATTTCCGACCATTCACGGGCTGGAGGAACAGAACGAACACTCTCCATCCAAGCAAATCATTTTGCAGAACATGGACATGACGTACATATTGTGACAACAGAGATTCCTCAACGGGAAAAGCCGGCATTCGAATTCTCCGATAAAATTAATTTCCATAATCTCAACATATGTTACGAGGAAGTTAATAACTCCATGTCTCCGGTGAAGATATGGAATCGGATACGGAAAGGAAAGGAGCATAAACGCAAGTTAAATGAACTCTTGCATGTATTGCGACCGGATTTTACAATCTCCCTATTTGATCACGAACTCTCTTTTCTTCACTCGTTAAAAGACGGGAGCCTGAAAATATTGCAATATCATTTTTCCCGCTATTCGCGTGCTATTGAACTCAAATATAACGGAGCCCCTACATATCAGAAGTGGTTTGCTTTAACGAAAGAATGGCGTAAACAATCATTTATCAACCATTATGATGCATTTGTAGTATTGACAAAAGAAGATGCGAAAGATTGGAAAAATATCCGAAATCTACATGTAATCACCAATGCAATATCCTTCATACCTGAAAAAAGTTCCACTTGCCTGAACAAACAAGTAATCAGTGTAGGACGGCTAACCGTGCAAAAAGGATATGACATGCTACTGGAAGCTTGGAACAAAGTGGTTCAAAAGCATCCGAACTGGCAGCTTGCCATCTATGGACAAGGGGAAGATTACGGGAAATTAGAATCAATTATCCAGCAATATGCGATTGGCGATTCCGTACATATTTTTCCACCGACACGTGACATTGCCGACAAGTACTTGAATGCCTCTATTTATGTAATGAGTTCCCGTTACGAAGGTTTTCCAATGGTTCTACCGGAAGCAATGGCATGCGGTTTGCCATGCGTAAGCTTTGCGGCCCCTTGTGGTCCTTCAGAAATTATATCACAGGGAGAAGATGGCTTTATTACACCGGTCGGTGATATTCAAGCTTTATCAGAAAAGCTGTCTCTTCTTATGGGTGACGAGCCTCTCCGTTGCCGGATGGGAGAAAAAGCCAGATCCAACATCATGCGCTATTCCGTTGAACAGGTCATGGGACAATGGGAGAATTTATTTAATAAACTATTGAATTCCAAATCGTAATAAATAATCATAAGCATTAAGAGTATGAAATGTATTTTATTTGTTGATTGTGATAGAGAAGAAGTACAAACCTTTTCAGAAGCCATCTCTTCTGTTTTGAAAGAAGATTGCACAATCAAAGTTGCACGCAGTGATTATGGACAAAAAAATAAACTTATCAATATATTCCGCTATATCAAATACTTTATGGCTCCCTTACTATTCTTTTTAAGTAGGGAAAAATGCGACCTGTTGTTGGGATGGCAACAATTTTATGCTTTAAACATGGCTTTCTATTGCAGACTGTTTAAAGTCAAGAAATCCACTAAAATCGTTGCTCTGAATTTCACTTACAAAAGAAAGAAAGGATTCTTAGGTTCCATTTACTATAAATACATGAAGTACTGCGTAGATAATATCTATTTGGATTTTATGCATGTGCCAAGCTATAACTATGTTGAAAGCTGTAGTGAAGAGCTGGGAGTTGATAAAAGCAAATTCATCGTAAGAGGGTTTGGTGTTCCTGACTTATTTGATAATTGGGAACAATCAAAGGTCGATTGTTCCGACTATAGTTTGACCATTGGACGCTCAAACAGGGATTTCGATTTTCTGGTATCGGTTTGGGGTACTCCCTGTCTGGAAAAACACAGATTGGTAATTATCAGTGATACCTACATGCCTAAAAAGGAATTGCCCAAGAATGTCATCTTAAGGAACGATATCACAGGAGATGAACAATTTCCTTGGATTGCCAATGCTGATTTGGTAATAATCCCGATTAACGATGGAACTATATGCTCCGGAGACACCGTCTTGCTTAATAGTATGATGTTGAAAAGAACCACTATTGTTACAACGCCAAGCACATTGCAAGAGATGTACATAAAAGATGGATATAACGGCTTTGCAATCGCAAAAGATATAAATTTATTTGCACAACAGGTCTGTGAGTTTCTATCAGATGATAAGAGACGAAATGAGATAGGTGAAAATGCGAGAAAAATGTATTTGGAAAATTTTTCCCGATATGCTATGGGAAGACAGATTGCCGAGTTTTTAAAGAAGCACCTCAGATATTAAGTTTTACAGATGCAGTTCTAAGAAAAAGTGAATCAATAACGGGTAAACACCGGTCCTCTATTGCATGTTACGGCTGTATTCTTTTCATGTCACAACTGTCTTCCTTCTATGTTACAATTGGATTTCTTTTGTTTCACGGCTGTGACATGAATAGCGGGTAGGTACGGAGGAGGCACACATTCCGCATCGTTCATTCTATCTGCCGGGTTATTCATTCCTTTACGGCACTATAGCCCCATGAAGTACTGCAATACCATTTTACAGCCGATCCTGACGAGTCAGGACCTTCACGCTTGCTGACACAGCCCTTTATTTTATCAAATAGACCTTCTCTGTCTCTTTTGCGATATTATCCCAATCGTATTTTGACAAATCATATATCTGATTCGTCTGTCCATTGTTCAACAAATCCTTAATATGATGCATCATATCTTCTATATCATCCAATTTGAAATAATTCTTTTCCGGCAAACCGACAGCTTTGTTTGCCGGAATATCACTGACCAATACTTTTTGCCGGCAGGCCATTGCCTCCAACAAGGTGATCGGCAAACCTTCATGAGAAGAAGGAAGGACAAACAATGCTGCATGTTTATATAATTGATACAACTTTTCCCCCTTGACAATGCCCGGAATGATTACTTCATTCTCAAGGGCGAATGTCTTGAGAAAATGTGCATACGATGTAGGATAATCCGTATCCCCGGCAATTATTAATTTATAATCTTTAAGATGAAGTTTTATATATGCCTCAATCAGTTTGTCAAATCTTTTTTCTTCCACAAACCGGCCGACTGCCAATATATATTTACCGGGAGATAAATGGATACTATCCAAATAATCCGTAGAATCAGTGATTCCATCAAAAGATGTAATTCCATTAAAGATAAGGTGTACCCGTTTTACCCGCTTATATTTTTCTTTCAGAATATCCGAAATAACAGTGGATATGGATATAATATCCTTTGCCCCCATTGCAGCAAAACGTTCCCCTAACCGAAGTATGAATTTTGCAAATATTCCCCATTTGTCCCGATCATAATCCGGACCGTGATGCGTCATAACAACCCGGAGGCCCAACAGCCTTGCCAAAGGGATCATAACAGAAGGGCCTATTGCCTGAACGTGAAGAATGTCTGCACGCACTTTTTTGGCATACAAAATACCGAAGGCGGTATGAACAGCGGCTTCCAAGCCCGATACGGAAGGGCTTGGAATATCCTTGAATTTAACACCTCTATATTCAGAGCGGGGAGGATTCTCTTTCACAAAGTTCTTCCTTCTGACCACTATGATTTCATGTCCCATCTTTGCTATTCTGGGAAATAACTCCTCACAATGTGTCTCTACTCCACCTTGTATATTAGGAAAGCCTCTTAGCCCGACGACCACTATTCTCATAATTTTTCTTTTAAAGAACCTTGCTCCGGATCCTGACCCACATCATACCATTTCTTCTCTAAACACAAAGGCTTATTCAACAGGCTATTCATTTTGTTCTTTATAACCCATTGCAACGGATAGCGAATATACTTTTTCATAACAGGAGACGCAGTACCTACCATCCAGCAGTTTTTAGGACATTTGCGAACTTGTTCTCTGACTCTTTGAGCCTGTTCGCTTTGCCAGATTTCCTGAAAATCAGTCACATTACGGATATTCCCCATACTTTCTTTCCAATACTTCTCTTCAAGGCCATTACATGGATACACCTCGCCGTAAGGATCGACAAAGAAGTTAACCAAACCAGCCTCACAAGGCAGCATTCTCCGGTTTCCTTCGATATAATTGATCAATCCGTTATTAAAAAATGCCCTAAACCAGGATTTGGGAGACGACTCTTGCATCTGCAAAGAAATAAGTTTCTCAAAATTGGAAATAACCTCCGTCTTATTGGTTATGACATTGTCATACTTGTGAAAATAGTATGAATTATGAAACGCAGCCGTAGCAAATTCAAGATTCAATTGTTTGGCTAAATGATATAAGGATAGCATATCCTCAGAATTATTATTCGATACGGTTATGCCAAATCCGATATCCTTAACACCCATTTCACGTAATGCAAGAAGCGTTCTCAGGCCTTTATCAAATCCACCTTTACGGCCTCTCAATTCATCATTCTTCTGAGATAATCCTTCAATGCTTATCCTGACACCTATATTCGGGTATTTTTCAGCCAATTTGATAACACGGTCTTCGAACCAGCCGGATGTAGAAATAACCACACGCGGCGACTTCTTGAAAAGGACTTCTACAATTTCATCCAGGTCTTCCCGTATGAAAGGCTCTCCTCCTGTAATATTGACAAACTTCACATTAGGCAACAGTTCCAATTCCTTTGGCTGGATTTCTTTACTTTTCTCCGTAGGATTCTGCCAAATGTCACACATTTTACACTGCATGGGGCACCGATAGGTTGTGATGATACACATATCGGTGGGACTTTGTATTTTACTTTGTTGATTAGTCATTTGCTTTTATTGTTTCTTTCTTACAAAACGAAGATAATCTATTCTGTATTGTAAGACAAGTTAATTAAAAAAACTTCTTGTGTACAGTTTATAAACCATACACTTTTATGAGATGCTCATAATATGTTTCTGCGCTTAATTTTTTTTGTGCTCTCTCTGCAATAGCCTGGTAGTCAAAGGAAGCATTGAACATCTCGGTTATTTTCCCTGATAAATCAGAAACGTTCCGACTTTCAAAATACATACCGTTTACATTTTCTTCTATCAGTTCCGGAATCGCACCAATGCGTGCTCCCAATATCGGAGTTCCTACACATTCCGCTTCTATGATTACAAGTCCTAAAACTTCATACCATTCCGAAGGAACAACTATAAAACGAGCTTTACTTACAATCGTTTTTACTTCCTCCCATGATTTAAAGCCCAAAAAGTCAATCGATGCATCCTTATTTACCTTAGCAGCCAGTTCGTCTTTCAAAGGGCCGTCTCCCACGATTTTTAATTTATATGGCAACTGATTGGCAGCTTCAATTAAAGTCGTAACTCCCTTTTCGGAAGACAAACGTCCGACATAACAATAGTAGTCCTCTTTGTTATAATCAACATTCACGTATTTCTTTTTATCCACAAAATGATAGAGCTGGGTAATCTTTGAAGAGGAAAATCCTCCTGACTTCATTTTTCCCAACATGAACTGGCTCGGAGCAATAAACTGGTCCGTACATTTCTCCAGCCTGTCCCGGTTCCATTTCCTGGCTTCCAGATACGCAATAGAACTCGCTATATATGAATGTTTAAGACATTTATATTTTACCACATTATGCAGATTATCCAAACACTGTTCGCAAATCGTTCCATTTTGTAAACAGTCATAACGAGGACAAAGCAATTTATAATCATGCAATGTCCAAAAGACTTTGATTCCCCGGCTATGCGCCAGTTCCGCAATAACAGGAGAAAGCTGCGAATGAATATTATTCAAATGGACAATATCCGGTTTGAAGTCATCCAATAAGGCATTGAATTTTTGTATGACATCAGCCGTTCCGAATGGACGCATAACCGCTTTAAAAGAGCTCACTCCCATCCCGAACTTAACCTCTTCCGGAAAATATTTATTCCATGGCGTTTGTAATGTCTCCGGATGCTGCATGGCAAAAACCGCGACATCATGACCATGGGATTGTAATAATCCAACCAAGTCGATCGTATAAATACAATCTCCCCCTCTTGGATAATAGAATTTATTCGCTACAAGTATTCTTGCCATAAGAATTATTTTGAAGACAATATTTTTTTATTCTTATCTTGCGCTACTATATGCCTTATGTCTGAGAACAAAAGTCCCAAGAGCACCATCATAAATAATCCACGATTGTGTGTTATTGTAGAATCGGTAGTACATTCGATCATGAAGAAGAGAATAATCATCAACGCCATTAATGCCTCTTTATACGCAAATTTATGGCTCCTCAATGCTTTTAGCGCCAAGTTTCCCCAAAACAGGAAAAATAAACAAATGCCGACATATCCAAACTGAGCCAATGCCGGATAATAAGTATCTGCGATGAAAGATCCAAAATGTTTACTTAATCCATATATTCCATCCATTCCATAGTGATTATATAATGGCGAATAATATACACTGGACGCGTAAGTCGCATAAGATCCGAATCCGGACCCAAAAGGGAAATAGTCGGACAAAATATCAGGTGCATAGAAATAGAGTGCCGCCCGTGCAATAGAGTCTTGTATCTTTTCATCATCGCCCAAAAAGTCTCCTCCGCTAATAAAATAGATATTCATCTTTTTGTAAGTAAAAAATAAAACCAGTGCAAGGACAATGGAGCACAAAATGATATTTTTTATATTCAGCTTAAACTTAAATGACGGCTTTACAAATAGGATCATTGCTACACAAATAATAAAGAATCCATAAAATTTGGAACGCTCGGATAATAATCCGACCACCATCAATAATATAAATATTGCTTTATCCCTTTGAGTAAAATCACTGCAATACAGATACAAAAGACTGATAATCGAAACTGAAGTCGCCAACCGGGATGGATGCATCGATATGTAATTAAGATTGGTTGGAGATATTTGATATGCAATTCCCACCCCTAACAGGTAAATGCCAAGAACAATACATATTTCGCATATCAATTTCTTGTAGGTTGGAGATACTACAGGTTTGATTGCATAAACACAGAAAAAGCCGAGATAGGGTTTGTATTGTACGACAAAATCAGTAATTATAGCGGCTTTGCTATTACTCCCTATATAAAAAGAATAGCACAGATAAAAAAGAAAGACAGCCGTAGTCACCAAAAACATCTTGTTTACTTCCCAATGCGGAGTGGAAAAAACATATTTGAGAAATAAGACAAACAGCAATAAAGAACACAGCTCATCCGTGTAATCAAATCCAATTGTATCATACAGAATCACTCCGAATATGAGAGTGAATATTAGTAACCGGCTAAAGTTTTTATTTATAAAGTCTTGTACCATTATATCCAGTTTGTAACAAAAACGTTTTTCTTATCTATTTATTATGCTTTACGCCCTATTTCTTTGGCTCTTAACAACGAAACAAGCCGTTTTGCAATCTCATGAACCAGCCAACTGAAAAGAACCGTCATAACAACCGAGAGGATGAGAAAGGTTCCGCTCCTTAGCAATGGACAGAAATAGGCCAATATACCCATTATCAGCCCATGCGATAAATAAATCTCAAAAGATATATCGCCCAGGAATCTCCCTACTCTATTGCCAAAAATTCTTTTTTGAGAGACCAAAAACAAAAGAGTAATTATAGATATGCCAAGAAGCACTTTCAACAGATACTCTCCATAAAACCAATCGGTTTTGAACTTCAGATAAAGTAAGCCCAGGAGAGCGCTCAAGAACGAAAAGGCTATAATTTTGACAAGTCGTTGCGCATTGAACCAATTTAAAGCCTGAGGGAAAAAGCGATATAACAACAATCCCCATACCAGTCCATAGCGTTCATAGCACCATCCCGAAACATTTGCGCCATCACCTCCTTCGCTAAAATAAAGATACAGGCTCGAACCTACTACGCCTGCAATAAGCAAACCGTCCGTAATCCAAGTCTTCTCCACCTTTAACCATTTGCCAAGCATCATCACACAATAGAATAACAAACAATATTGAAGTAAAACCTTTACATATCCATTGATTTCAACAAGGACAGCTAAACTCTTATTATTCAAGATTCCCATTTGATATGCGAACGCAAACAAATTAATCAGAAAACAGGGTATAAGAAGACTCACCAACCTGTTCCGCCAAAAATGCTTTAAATATCCGGGCTTCCTTTCCACACTTAACTGCATGCCATAAGCAGAAATAAAAAAGAATAAAGTCACTGCGACATAAGCAAAACTTCCGACACCGTCCTGAAGGGGATTCTGATAGGACGGATCTACATGTACGAGCAGTACCACAATCGCGCACAAACCCTTCAATGTATTTGTATAATCTTTAGAGAAGAAATTTTTCTCATCACCACTTCTACTTTGCCACAAAGCCGCGAATAACAAAAACAAAAGGATCAACGAGGTTAATAAAATATCGTACATAATGCTATGATAGTTGTTTTAATCTCTTTGCCAAAAGAATGATTTATATTTAGAGCGCCTTCACTTTCGTCTTAAACAGCAATGATTCGATTACTGCCTGTTGACAAATGTACTACTTTATCGGGACTCCCGCAACAAAAGCAACGACTCTTTAGGATTGGAAATCATTTATTACCTTTCAAATTCCCGATCTGGATATCTCCATATTTTTCCAATAGTCCCGGATGCACGGCATGACCGGAAAAATGAATCTTAACAGTTGGAGGCAGTAAAAGCACTGCGGTTGAACTTATTGTATAGGCATCTTTAAACCGCACACCTAATAACGTCAACAGTTCCATCGGTATCGGTTTATCAAATACACACACACCGGGAAAAGCAGTCTTATAATCAACCATATCACGAGGATGTCTCTTGATGAGAAGTTTGTCTTTGTCCACATTCTCCAGCATCTTACGATAAATGCCAATGAGCCCGTCAAGCGTTATTTCATCTGCAAAGGGCTGTGTGAAAAGAACTGTATCTTTCTGAGAAAGCTCTTTCAGCATCGCAAAGTCAATGGAAAAAAGACTGCAAATCCGCCCTTTTTCACTTTCTTCCAAAGCATCCCACATCTGAGGCAGATCGATAAGAATTGCTTTTTGTTTTAATTCTTCCGGAATACTTTTCATTCCTGTCAGGATAACCTTCTCCGCATAGGAGGATTTACCTAACGGCCTCTTTGTCGACAATGGGCCAAATAAGAGATTCCTGATTAAAAGTTCGATCCCTGAATACTCGATAAATCCAAAAGGATTATCACAATAATTGCCCATGCCATCCTCCAAGACAGTCATTTTTCTATTTCCGGTCAAGGAGGGGGTAAAACAAAGATGGTCATGCCCATATAAATCAGCTGATGATAAAAAAGGCCACTTAAAAGGAGCGACCAATCTCAACTTCAGACGAAGCCAAAGTCTTGATATAAAGTTACGCTTTGGGAAATCTTTGGAAGGGATGTAATAATGGTTAGGGAACCTATTTCTTATCGAGGCATCGATCCCATCCGAAAAGAAGAAAAATGTATGATCCGTTTCTTCTTTACTACTGATCAACAAATAAATAAACAATGAATAAACCGTATCGACTATACAAACCCTCGAAAAACGGGGGATAGAATATTTATGCATAGAATATTATATTAAATTCAACAAATCATATCAGTTTATATATACGACGACTGTATAAAAATACGCCTAAAGTAATCATCATGTTTACAATCATCGTTACATAAGCCGTGTACATCACCGAATACCGCGTTAGCAACACGGATAGCAGCACATGAAAGAGAGACATTGAAAATGTTATATACATTAGTTTTTTTGTCTTCTTATAATAGAACAGATAATTCACAAACAAATAATATACACATTGGAAAAAAGCACCCATGCATAACGGGAACAGATAGGGTACTGCATCTTTATATTTAGGAACAAATACCGGTATAAAGATAGAAGTTCCGACATAAACACATAATGTAACAATTGCAAAAAACAAAGTCATGACTTTAGTCTGCTTCAATAAACGGCTGGATGTATCCGCCTCTATATTGGCAAGGTTCTTATATATATATACCGAGTTTGTCGCATTAAAAGCCAAGCCTATAATCTGAATAATATTAGCAAAATTGTAAGCGAAGCTGTATATTCCGACTTGGGCCGCCATATAAAAGTAATTAATCACATACCGATCCAAGCCTTGACGAATCCAGGCGGAAGCGCTATGAGGAATTAATGGGATACCGAAAGCCAAAGCAGACTTTACGGTTTCTTTATTTGGTATCAGCCTTTGGAGATAGCCCCTTCTTATCAGGAAATAGATACTGACGAAAAAGAACAGCATACTGACGGCAACCTGTGCGTACACTCGTCCCAACCACCCCCAATGGAAGCCAATAACCAGAATTAAAGTCAAGATAAAGTTTGCAAGAACTGTTGAGACACTATATATTCCATAGGAAAGAGGATTTTCTTCCAAACGCCAAATATCCAGATTAACAGTGGAAAAGACTTGCATATAGCAAACCAACAGCCCCAACCATTGATACTCAGCAGACAATCCGATTATCCGTTCAAAAAAAGAGGAAAAGGACAAGAGCAGTAATGAAAAAACAAGAAATGAAGCGGAAGACAGGCATAAAACCGTACTTAACATCCGCCGAAGTTGCGTTTTCTCTGCAGAAAAAAAATCGACAGCGATAATACCCGTCGCATTCAATGAAATAAAAATAGCCAACAATGTCACAAACGTATTAAACAGGTTCAGCTCCCCATATTCGGAAGGGGGGATAAAGCTGGCTAATACCAATAACAGTAAGAAGCCGATGCCACTATTCAGAAAAGAGAAGAAAGCGAATAACGTTCCGTTCCTGAACAATGTATTAGTCCGTATCTTATTTATCAAAGCAAAAGACATGCTACTTCCCTTTACTCATTACAGCTTCCAGATACATCCAATCTGTAAGGGTATCTAAATCGACTGACATATCCAGTGGCATAACATATTTACGTATTTTCTTAAAACTATCGAAATACCCCTTACGCAATGATTCTACATTAAAAACATAAATAGCCCCGTTAAACATCCAGACAGAAGGAGTATCCTGGCGTCTTCTAAAAGCGCCATCGCCCTTTGAGATACGAAGATACCCATCCCTGTTTTCCTCGAATAAATTATAATATGGATTTTGAGGGGATTCGCATACGGAAACAACGGCATCAACAGACTTATCATATAACCCGATAGCTTCCGTTACCTGCCGGGCAGTCCGCAGTGGAGAAGTCGGTTGCAAAAGGACTACCGCATCATAGTGAACCCCTAAGTTCTCATAAAAATCGATTGCATGCAAAATGACCTCGTATGTACCGGCTGAATCTGTCGCAAGAAAATCAGGTCTTTTAAACGGAACTGCCAGACCATAAGATGTAACAACCCGTATAATTTCATCGTCATCGGTCGAAACACAGATATTACTGTCGTCCGTCAATTGACGGGCCACATCAATCGAATAGGCAATTAAAGGCTTTCCCGATAACTGTTTTATATTCTTATGAGGAATACCTTTACTTCCCCCTCTCGCCGGTATCAAATACAACAATCTCATTATTCAATTATAAATGGTTTACTAATTCCTGAGCTTTATCAAAATCTTCAAACTTACCGATATCCAGCCAATATCCGGTAATAGGATAACGTATGACTTTATAGCCCTTCGAGATTAACAGATTAAGGAAATCCGTCGCATCAAAAAACGTATTTGAAGGAATAAGTTCCAATAAATCTTTCTTTATCAAGTATATGCCGGCATTAGCATAATAATTGAATGTCGGCTTTTCTTTTATGCCTCTAATCTCCCGCCCTTCCAAATCAAATATCCCATACGGAACCGAAACAGAGTAAGGCACTGCAGCCACAGACATATCAGCCTGATGCTCTGAAAAATGAGAGAAGAAATCTTCGTAATTTATATTTGTAAATAAATCCGAATTCATCACCAATACCGTATCATGATGAAAATGTTCTACGAACCTGATCGACCCTATCGTTCCTAAATACTGCGGTTCGCGAACACAACGTATGTTGGAATCCACACGGGATTCGGCTATATACGACTCAATCTGTTCCTTTAAATAATTTACGGTTATTGAAATATGATCGACACCGTATTCGATCAAACGATCTATATTATAATCGATAATCGGTTTATTGCCAACCTTCAACAATGGCTTGGGGACTGTCTCCGTCAACGGACGTAGACGCAATCCTTTTCCTCCCGCCATTAAAACCGCATCTACCGGTAAAATAGACTTCTGTTTCTGAAGGTTATATATTTTAATTATATGCTTATCACAATCCAAATAGGGCAATAAGACTATCTTCTTCGATTTTAGCGTTTTTATTTCATCAATAGAAATATTGCCATATTGTAAATAATGGAAATTTCGATTCATGGCCAAAGAAACAGGAGCATCCAATGTAACCCCTTTAATCAGGCACCGGCGAATATCTCCATCTGTCAACGAACCGACCATTCTCCCCTGACCGTCTACGACAAACAGAGTTAAGATATCATTAGATAGTTGATTCAATGAAACTAAAGCCTCTCCGATATTTAGATTTTCATCTATAATATATTTTGAGTTTGCATCCATATTACAAATTATAAAATGATTTTTGAATCAGGTTTTCCAATGGATAAGTTTTCAACTGAGAAACAATCATGTCTGTAGTCCCCTCCTTTTCATACGGATTACTCCGCAATTTTGAAGCTGATTGAATAGTTTCAGAGAAAATTAATCTAAAACCCTGTTCTATTTCTTCCGTCGACGTTCCGCAGTGCACCACGCTTTTTGCAGCAATACGCCCCTTTTGACGGTTTCCGATATCCAGAGTCGGTATTCCGAAACTCGGAACTTCCAAAATGCCGCTCGAAGAATTACCAATCGCAGCAGAGACATATTTCAATGCGGAAAGATAACGAAGCTTGCCTAAAGACTTAAAAGCGATTGCCCGGTCTTCATTCTTTGCAACAAAATCTTTTATGCAGTCTATTATGACACGCCCGTCCGTATCCGAATTCGGGAGTGTAAAAATAATCCGATATTCCGGATGCCTTGCCAAGACTTCCAACAAATTGTCGCATTGTTCCCGCGCCGTACACGTTTCCAAAGTCACGGGATGGAACGTGACAAGCAGAGACTTGTCACCTAATTTAAAACCCAAACTATTCTCCAATTCCTCTTTCGAAAGGAAAGAACCTTTTTTTATATTTTCAACTCCGATAGCCCCTACATTAAACACCCGATCCGGGCTTTCTCCCAACTGGATCACCCTTTTCCGATATTCTTCCGTCGATGTGAAATGCAAATGGCTCATCTTGGTAATCGCATGGCGGATCGCATCGTCATAGGCTCCTTCCGTAATCTCCCCTCCGTGCAGGTGGGCCACAGGAATCTTAAAAAACAAGGCAGCAGAAACGGCTGCCAAGATTTCATACCGATCGCCTAAAACAACAATCAGGTCAGGACGCAGATCTTCATAGGCATCGGCAAAACCAATCATGCCTAACCCTACGGATTTAGCCGTGGCACTCGATGTATCCGACGAAAGCAGCATCTCAACCCGTTTATCGATAACAAAACCATCTTTCTCGATTTCTTTGTACGTCAAGCCAAATTCAGGAGAAAGGTGCATATTGGTTGCTATGACCTGTAGTTTTAAATCTTCAGATTCATCTATTTGCTTCATAAGGCCACTTAGTAAGCCATACTCAGCCCGACTGCCGGTTATAACGCATATCTTTCTCATAATTCTATCAGATCATCCGGTTCATATATTCTTGTCGCCGTTTTCCCTAACACATCCAACCATTTCATGGGAGAAATGCCGTTTCCCGGACGTTTTACAGTCAGATTCTGTTCTGTAAAAATCTCACCTTTCTCTATTTTAGAGGCAGCAACAATGCTTTTCCGGGCAACTTCTATATTTTTAGCTTCCGAAGGGCTTACCCGTTTTTCAGCATCCCCTAAAGCTTTTTCTATATTTCGAATCGATGAAACCATTCTCTTCAGTTCATCCGGCTCCAAAGAGGCTTTATGATCCGGCCCCTCCAAGTTCCGGTCCAAAGTAAAATGCTTTTCTATGACAGAAGCCCCTAATGCGACAGCCGCGACAGGGACCTCTATACCTCTTGTATGATCGGAATATCCGACTTTGACATGAAATCTCGCGGCTATAGACTGCATAGCCCGCAAATTCACATCTTCCATAGGGGTCGGATATTCTGTATTACAATGTAGCACAATTATATCATCATGCCGAACACCATTTTCCACCAGGACAGCCAACGCTTCTTCTATTTCCCGGTATCCGCTCATTCCAGAAGACAGGATTACAGGTTCTCCTATTCGGGCAATCTTCCTTAAATAAGGATAGTTAGTAATTTCTCCCGAAGGAATTTTCCACAATCCCAAATGAAGTTCTGCAAGAAAATCGATACTGTCCAAATCAAAAGCAGTAGAGAAGAACTTCACTCCTTTCTTTGTACAATAGTCTGTCAAGATCAAATGCTGTTCGCGGGTAAGTTCCAGTTGCTTCAGCATCTGGTATTGGGAATTGTTGCCATCATGGAGGTTCCTTTGTTGATACTCAGCTTTGACAGCATTCTTTGAAACCAGTGACTCGGCTTTAAAGGTTTGAAACTTAACATAATCCACTCCTGCCTCTGCCGCCACATCAATCAACTGTTTCGCCATTTCAAGCGAGCCGTTATGATTTACACCTGCTTCTGCTATAACAAGAGTATGCTTCATATCTTACAATTTTATCTTTAATAAAGCCGGATTACCGGAATAAACGCCTTTTTTCACTATATTTTTACGTACAACACTACCGGCAGCAATCACACAAGATTCCATAATACCGACACCGTTCACCATCACAGACTGACTTCCTAAAAAGACACCCTGGCCAACCGTACAATTGCCATTCACCATGGCTCCGGTCGAAATATGGCAAAAATCTCCAATAACAGCATCATGCTCAATATTGGCAAATGTATTAATTATGCAACCTTTCCCGACATGGGCGTCTGCATTAACCATTGCATGGTGTAATACCACACTCCCTTCGCCAATGGACGCATGACGGGAAACACGGGCTGTAGAAGCCACAACCGTAGCCAAACGGCCACCAACCGATTGAATGCGTTCGTGCAATCTGATTCGCAAACTTGCATCTTTTATATGCCCTACCGTCACCAGGAACAGGGCCTTGTCTACATATTCAGCCAAGTCGTCGTCTGTTCCGACAACCGGATATCCCAAAACAGTAGTACCGACAAATTCCGGCATATCAAGTATGCCGAGTATCGTATAACCGGCACTTTCGGCCGCTTCTATCACCGACTTGCAATGTCCGCCGCCACCGACCAATACTATATTACCGGGATCACTCATAACCGAACGCTGCTTGGAATATTTACAACACGTTCTTCAAACCAGTAAGTATTTGTCAGATCGTCCGTCTGGCAACCTGCAAACATCGGTTGTTTATTCATCAATCCCCAAACCGGCCGTGTCATAACTCCATGATCATTTGTATAGGTCAGAAATTCATCACGCGCCGACTTATCCGGCAATAAAACCGCATTTAACCAATAATTGGAACGGCAATCTTCCGGTTCGGGAAAAAACTCAATCGGCATATCCTTGAAAAACAGCTCATATTTTTCAGCAGTCTCACGTTTATTAGCGACAAAACGATCCAGATTTTCCATCTGCGCGCAACCTAAAGCCGCATTGATATTAGGCATACGATAATTATAACCTATATGGTCATGCATAAATTCCCAACGATGGGGCACCTTTGCCTGCGTCGTCAAGTGTTTTGCATAAGCGCCCAATTCGGCATCCCGGAACAACAACATACCACCTCCACCGGTCGTAATCGTTTTATTGCCGTTAAAGCTTAAAGCACTGATTTTTGCAAAAGTACCTGTATGCCTGCCCTTATACAAACTGCCGACACTTTCAGCGGCATCTTCTATTAACTCGATATGATATTGCTCACATATTTGTACAAGTTCCGCCAATTTGACAGGATGCCCGAACGTGTGCATCGGGACACAAGCTTTTATTCTCCGCCCTGTCTCTTTATTATAACAAACCCCGTCTTTTATTTCTGCAGACGTTGAAAGCCATTTCCTCAAACTATCGGGAGATAAGCCCATCGTTTCCCGGTCTACATCAATAAAAACAGGATGAGCACCTATATAACTGATTGCATTTGCGGTAGCTATAAATGTCAAAGCCTGGGATATAACCTCATCTTCACGCTCTACCCCCGCCAATAACAAAGCCATATGAAGAGCGTTCGTTCCGTTTACACAGACAACCGCCTTAGCCGCCCCTGTATATTCAGCTACCATCTCCTCAAACCGATCCACAAACTTACCGACACTCGAGACAAATGTCGTATCGATGCACTCATTCAGATATTTCTTTTCATTGCCGATAAAACAAGGGGCATGAAGAGGAATGAAGTCATCCGAATGATATAGTCCATGTATAAAATCAACTACAGGCTTATACATTGTATATATCAGCTTTATATTTTCTCAAATTATCTTTATCCAAAAACCAGTTTATCGTTTCCTTCAGGCCTTCTTCCAAAGGATAAGAGGGCTCATATCCCGTTAAGGATTTTATCTTCGCATTATCTCCCCATAAACGGAAAACTTCTGAGTTCTTAGGACGGATACGGGCCTGATCCTCTATGAACTTAACGTCCGAATTCATCAGACGGGCTATTAAATTCAAAGTATCGCGCATCGAAATTTCATTGTTGCTGCAGATATTGACCTCTTGTCCTATTGCGGCGTCACATTTAGACAATTCGATAAACCCTTTACAGGTATCCTTCACGAAATTAAAATCGCGGGTCGGAGTCAAATCTCCCAGCTTTATCTCTTTCTTTCCATTCGCAATTTGCGTTATAATGGTCGGGATAATAGCCCGGGCCGATTGACGGGGACCGTATGTATTGAACGGTCTGACTAACACGACCGGCAAAGCGAAAGCATTATAGAAACTCATAGCAATCGCATCCGCTCCGATCTTCGTTGCAGAATAAGGAGACTGCGGTTGCTTGGGATGGCTTTCGTCAATCGGGACATAACGGGCTGTACCATACACTTCCGAAGTAGAGGTTACGAGTACTCTTTTCACTCCGTTTTCTTTTGCAGCCTGGCAAATGTTCAAAGTTCCTTTTATATTCGTGTCCACATAGCTGTCCGGCGCAACATAAGAATAGGGAATTGCAATCAATGCCGCCAGATGGAAGATAATCTCGACATCCCGGGTTATATGCTTGCAGAAATGCGGATCACGCACATCGCCTGTCACTACCTCCAAATCAGGATGTTTGACATCATTCAACCATCCCCAATCATTAAAAGAATTGTAATATGAAAGCGCTTTGACTTGATAACCCTGTTCCAATAACATTTCAGTCAAATGGGAACCGATAAAACCATCAGCCCCTGTAACCAATACTTTTTGCATATCTTACTTCGTTTCTTTATATTCCTTCTTTAATGCCACAAATTGCTCTTTTCCAAACAGGAATGCAACAGGAACAACCATTGTGAAAATGATCATGCCGATAAGAGCATATAATTTTCTGGGGGCAATCGATTTCTTCTTGACATATGCAGCCTCAACAATACGTGCCCGGTCCTTACTCTCTCCAATAGAGAGCATAAAATCTTCCCGCTTCTGCAAAAGGATCAGATAAAGAGCCTGGTATATTTCCTGTTGACGGCGAAAGTCGACATATTCCCTCTCCAATGTCGGAACGACTCCCATCTTATCCATGATGATTTTCTCTTTTCCTTTCAAATCATCCAGAGTCAGGTTCAAACTTTTTTTAGCATTATCGATAGACAGGAAAACGCTTTCACGTAATTGATCCACCTGCTTATTCATTTGTCCTATCAGAGGATTATCACCTTTCGTACTTTGCATGAGTCTTAAACGCTCCAACAATGCTTCATTATAAGATGAAACAGATTTAGAAGAATTCTCGCCCTCACCGGAAGCCAGCAGAATAGGGACCAGATTATATTTATTCTGAGGATCTTTCACATAAGCATCCAACAAATCCACTAAACGGGTTTGAGCCTCCAACTCTATGATCTTCATCTGCAGCTCTTTCATCTGATCAGCATAGAACTGAACGTCATATTCAATATCCGTCATCTTATTCTTGAGTTTGTAACGTTCAATGTTTACTTCAATATCCGTCAGATCGGCAACGACAGCATTTAAACGTTCATCCAGAAACCGGACACTTTTCCCACCTTCCGCTTTTTTAATGGAGTCTTCTTGCGAATTATAAACATCCACTAATGTCCGTAGCAGATCCAGCCCTCTCTTCTTTTCGTAATCGGTACATGAAATCTCCACCACATTCGCATTCTTCGCAAATTCATCAAACAGCAATGACTCGGACAAATCCTGTGCAACCCATATAGCCGGGGAAATTTCAAGTTTCAAAGATAAAGGCTTTATCTCGTCTTCCCGAAACGATAAAAGGAAAGAACCTTCTTCCATCTTTATTTCGGCCGGTAAAGAGTTAAATTCAAAATGTTTCTTGCCGTCCTCGTTCTTGGCGACGACTTTAACCTTTCCTGTCTTATCTATATCGACATTAAATGTTATGGGAGATTCCAGATTCTTTTGTGTCAACGAATCAGCAGACAATAATAAAGGAGTATCTTCATACATTTTATATTTATAGGCATTAGGCTTATAGTAAGCGACATTCAGACCTAACTTCAAAACAACATCCTGCAAAGTAGTCGTAGACATTAACTTTGCCATTTCGTCATCCATATTAAAGCTACCGCCGCTAATGCCACCTAAGCCGAATGTCTTCATCAATCCCGAAGCATCACCGATATTCAACCCCGAACTTGAAGTACCCTTATCTTCCAACAACAAAATCTTTGTCATCATCTCATAGGTACGGGGAACCAAAATCAAATATAATAAAGCTGGAATTAACGAAATAATACCTGCCACTACAAAACATCGCCAATGACGGAAATAATAAATGATAATCTTTTTCAGATTAATTGTCTCATTATCTTGCTGAATAGATTCCATATATAATTACTTTCTTTTTAAATTAACAATTGTAATGACCATACTCGTTATAATTGAAACTGAGCTTATCACAGAAGTCAGCAACGACATCGTAAAAGAACGGTCCGCACTGGTCCGTGAACGCTGTTTATTCTTTATCGGTTCAGCGTAAACAATATCATTCTGTTGCAAATAAAAATAAGGAGAGGCAAATATGGCAGGATCAGTTAAATCCAAGCGATGGCTTTCTTTTATACCATTATTGTCACGAATCACCAAAATATTTTTCCGGTTGGCGGTCAATTGCAAATCACCTCCCAATCCTATAGCTTCCAATATTGATATTCTGTCATTCTTTATCGTATATGCACCCGGACGCGACACATCTCCCATCAGTGTAATCTTAAAGTTAAGCAACTGCACATTTACCAACGGGTTCTCCACATATTTGGAAATCATTTCTTCCATCTTATTTGCCAATTCCTGCCTCGTCAGACCTGCGGCATGTATCTTGCCCAAAACCGGGAAATTTATATTTCCATCCTGGTCTACCAAATATGTATATAAGTTTTGAGATGCGATGATTGGTTGTTCCCCTTGCGGAGTGGCCGAATATGCATATACCGGAGGATTAAAGGGTGTAACTGCTGCAGGGTCCCATGCTGTCACATTAATCGATAAAAGATCATCATTCGTTATTTTAGTCGTGTACGATTGACTCATTTTCGCCAATTGCTCAGGTGTCAAATCATCTATACCCTGAAAATAAATCACATCTTTTGGCGCCGAACACGCACACATCAATCCACAAAAAAGGGCAAACAAATAATATTTCAATCTCATGCTATTAATTAGTATTTCTAAATTAGAACTGCAAAGATACAATTTTCTAAAGAACCTTCTACTTAAAAACTCCTTATAAAAACTGTTACTTCTATAACGATGCAAATTTTGATATATTGCTGCTTAGAGAGTAAAAAATATAGGATATTAAGCCATTTTCCCGTACTTTTGCCCCAAAAGAAATTGAAAGATGATAGAAATCGGAAAATATAATACGCTTAAGATTGTAAAGGACTTGGATTTCGGGGTTTACCTGGACGGTGGGAACGATTTGGAAATCCTTTTGCCGGCTCGTTATGTACCTAAGAATGTGAAACCGGGAGATGAGGTCGAAGTTTTTATTTACCATGATAATGAAGGAAGACTGATTGCTACAACGGCTAAGCCGCTTGCGCAAGTGGGAGAATTTCAGTTCATGGAGGTCAAGTCTGTCAATAATACCGGCGCATTTCTGGAATGGGGATTGATGAAAGATTTGCTGGTTCCTTTTAAAGAACAAAAAATGCCGATGCGCGAAGGGAAATGGTATCTGGTTTATGTACATCTGGACCATGTGACCGGACGCATCGTCGCTTCCGCAAGAATCGACAAATACCTGGATAACGTCATACCTGACTACACTCCGAACCAGGAAGTAGACCTGTTGGTGGCGGAAGATACCGAAATAGGATATAAAGTCATCATCAATAATACACATTGGGGACTGGTTTACCACAGTGAAGTTTTCCAGCGGCTTGAAAAAGGGGAACACCTCAAAGGGTTTATCAAAGAAGTGCGGGAAGATGAAAAGATAGATGTCAGTCTGACTCCATTAGGATATCAGAAAGTGGACGGCATTGCCAAAACAATCCTGGAATCACTGAAAGCGCAAGGCGGATATATTGCCGTACATGATAAAAGCGAGCCGGAACTTATTTACTCTTTATTCCGTTGCAGCAAGAAAGCATTCAAACAGGCTATCGGGGCCCTTTACAAACAAAAATTGATTCTTCTTGAACCGGAAGGAATCCGGTTGACAAACAAAGGCTAACCCCATAGCGCCTTAAACACATATCTAACGGGTACTTATTGTAAAAAACGTCTTGAAAACCTCTCGCAGGACATCCATGAAGTTCCTTACCGAAGCTTGCGCCCGATGTAAAAAACAGGTCAGTTTCCAGTCTGTTTTCGCGAGGTGCGCAGAAAATTCCCCTGAAGTCTCGGTTCATCGCTCTGAAGTTTATCTTCGTTACCCATGAAGTCTGACTTCAGAGCAACGAAGTTCCGGGTCAGCACGATGAAGTCCGACTTCATGGAAATGAGGTGCCGACTCTTTCCGAAATCACCTTCTGCTCCTTTCCATATTTCCATATCCTTCCCTTTGTTGTTTCAAATATTCGATTCTCCGGGAGTTAAGCTTTATCAGAATGCGGGGAAGACTCTGTTCCGGTTTGACAAATGTCATGTTTTTGGGACGGGCTGCGCAGGCCACTGGATTGTTTGTCACGAAAAGCGCAATTCCGGTAGCGAAAAGTCAAATTAAAATCGTACATTTTTTGAGGTGAAATAGAAAAACAGGGGGTTATTGTAAAAAAAGGGATGAATCCAAGATCCATCCCTTTCTATTTTTAATCCAATTTCAATACAGCGAGGAATGCTTTCTGCGGGACCTCGACCGTACCGATTTGCTTCATTCGTTTCTTTCCTTCTTTCTGTTTTTCCAGCAACTTTCGCTTACGGGAAATATCACCTCCATAACATTTGGCCGTCACATCTTTCCGGACTGCCTTGATGGTTTCGCGGGCGATAATCTTGGCACCGATAGCGGCCTGGATAGCAATATCGAACTGCTGTCGTGGAATCAGTTCTTTCAGTTTTTCACACATACGGCGGCCGAACGTAACGCTGTTGTCCACATGGGTTAACGTGGAAAGTGCATCCACCGGTTCGCCGTTCAGCAGGATATCGAGCTTAACCAGCTTACTGGGACGGAAGTCATGGATGTGATAATCAAACGATGCATATCCTTTGGAAATACTCTTCAGCTTATCATAGAAATCAATCACAATCTCACCCAACGGCATATCGTAATGAATCTCCACACGGTCACCAGAAATATATTCCTGCTTAAGCAATATACCGCGTTTACCCAGACAAAGTGTCATGATAGGACCGATAAAAGTGGTATTGGTAATGACAGACGCGCGGATATACGGTTCGTCGATATGATCGATCAGCGTAGGATCGGGCAAACCGCTCGGATTATGCACTTCCGTACAAACGCCCTTCTTATCGTAAACCTTATAAGACACGTTCGGTACAGTCGTGATCACATCCATATTGAACTCACGATCCAGACGCTCCTGTACAATCTCCATATGCAACAATCCTAAGAAACCGCAACGGAAACCAAAGCCCAACGCTGCTGAACTTTCCGGCTGGAAAGTCAACGAGGCATCGTTCAACTGGAGCTTCTCCAAAGAAGCGCGCAAGTTCTCGAAATCTTCACTGTCGATCGGATAGACTCCGGCAAACACCATCGGCTTCACTTCCTCAAATCCGGAAATCGCCTCTTTGGCAGGACGGGCGACATGGGTAATCGTATCTCCCACACGCACTTCACGGGAAGTCTTGATACCGGATATGATATATCCCACATCCCCTGTACGAATCTCATCACGGGGAGACATTGTCAACTTCAATACACCCACCTCGTCGGCGTCATACTCTTTACCGGTTGCAATAAACTTGACATGGTCCCCTTTCCGGATCACACCGTTCACAACCTTGAAATAAGCGATAATACCGCGGAACGAATTAAAGACAGAGTCGAAAATCAAACACTGCAAAGGCGCTTCCGGATCCCCTTTAGGCGCCGGAACTTTTTCTACGATCGTATTCAATATGTCATAAACACCCTCTCCTGTCTTACCGCTGGCCCGGAGAACATCTTCGCGCGGGCAGCCTAAGAGTTCGACAATCTGGTCTTCCACCTCATCCGGCATAGCACTCGGCAGGTCTATCTTATTCATTACCGGAATGATCTCCAGATCATTTTCAATTGCCATATACAAATTGGAAATGGTCTGTGCCTGAATGCCCTGAGCAGCATCGACAATCAGCAAAGCGCCTTCGCAAGCTGCAATCGAACGGGAAACTTCATACGAAAAGTCGACATGCCCCGGAGTATCGATCAGATTCAGGATATATTCTTCTCCTTTATAGTTATACTTCATCTGGATGGCATGACTCTTGATTGTAATGCCTCGTTCACGCTCCAGGTCCATATCATCCAGCACCTGAGCTTGCAAGTCTTTGCCTTCTACTGTCTTGGTGTACTCAAGCAAACGGTCGGCCAAAGTACTTTTACCATGGTCAATATGAGCAATAATACAGAAATTGCGGATATTCTTCATCTGCTAAATTTATTTAGGTGCGCAAAGATAGGAAATTTAGCCTAAATTGTTATACTTTTGGCATACCATTTGTTGTTAATAATATATGACACTACAAGAAATAAACAAAGCATATAACCGCATAGTCGGTTCATTGGACAGTAAGGAATTGAAGAATGCTTTCGATTCCCTACAGGCTCTTATTGCGGGAAGCCGGGAATATTCTTTTCAGGATAAGCTCAACGAATTGCAGGATACTTACAAATATATGTTACGTTACCGGATCGAAGGCGCGAAAGACCCGATGCAGGAACAGATATACAACAACCTGCAGGCTTCCACTTACGAATTGGCGGACTCGGTCAGACAAAAAGCGCTCGCCATCGAATCTCCACTGAGCTATTACAGCCGGCGCAGGAACATCTCCGTGCAGCCTCCGTTTACTTACGCACAGATTCACAACCAGTTGATCCTGGAATATGAGGCCGGAAAGCACCGGGAATGTGATGCATTCAACATCAGTATATTCAGTAAAATATGGGTATCGGGCTTTCTCAAACAGGAAGAGGCAAACGAGATCCGCGATATGCTTCTGGACGAGGCGTTGCCATTCATTACCGGCTGCCAGATCGTTTCCGCTTTATTTTTAGGATTACAGGAAGTATTTGACAAGGAAAAAGCGCTTTTGCTGTTTGACGCAGCCAGTCATCCGAACGAGGAAATCAAGGTCCGGGCTTTAATATCAATCCTGATAACGTTATATACATACAGGAAACGTACGGCTTTATATCCGCAAATAGCCAACCGCCTGGCTGCCTTAGCCGAGGTTCCGGGCTTTACCAAAGCGCTCCGGACTATCACTTTGCGCTTCATCCTGGCTCGTGAAACGGAAAAGATCACCCGTAAACTCCAGGATGAGATCATTCCGGAAATGATGAAGCTAAGCCCGAAGATCAGTAACAAGATCAACCTGAAGGACCTAACCCCGGAACAGCTTGGAGAAGAAATGAACCCGGAATGGGAAAGCTTTTTCGCAGACAGCAATTTAGGCAAAAAGATGGAAGAATTCGGGGAACTCCAGCAGGAAGGAGCAGATGTGATGCATTCGACCTTTATCCATTTAAAGAATTACCCGTTTTTCCATGAATTAAGTAACTGGTTGCTTCCTTTTACAATCGAACATTCCTCTTTCGATGATCAATTCAACCAGGACAACGAAGCGGAAAAGCAGATGCTGGATTCGATGACCTTGGCGGCATTCATGTGTAACTCGGATAAGTATTCGCTTTATTTCAGCATGATGCAGTTGCCGAAAGAGGCACGGAAGATGATGATGCACCAGTTTGACAGCCAGGCATCGGAAATGATCCAACAGAACAAGGAGGAACTGATCAGCAAGCGGGGCAAACAGGATACGATAATCAGTCAATACATACAGGACCTCTATCGTTTCTTCAAGCTCTATCCGGGACATCTGGATTTTACGGACATCTTTACGCTGCCGCTCGACTTCCATAACCTGGAAATCCTGCGTCCTTACATATCGGATAAAGAAAGTCTTACGACGATTGCCGAATACTATCTGCGCAAGAACTATTTCTGCGACGCGCTGACTATATTCAACCAATTGGCTGAAATCGATCCGAACAGCGACATTCTGTTCCAGAAGATCGGCTATTGCAAGCAAATGGAAGGAGACCTGAACGGGGCATTGGACGCTTATCTGCATGCCGACCTGCTGAATTCGGAAAGCAAATGGGTGATCCGCCGGATCGCCGGCTGCTACCGTTCGCTTAAGCAACCGGAGGAAGCGTTGAAGTATTACCGCCGGTATGAAGCACTGAATCCGGACAATTTGTCGGTTCAAATCAGTATCGGCCACTGCCACCTCGAACTGAAAGACTATAATGAAGCATTAAAATGTTTCTTCAAGGTTGACTATTTAGACAGCAAAAGCCATAAAGCCTGGAGACCGATCGCATGGTGCTCCTTCCTTACGGGCAAATACGACCAGGCACGAAACTACTACAAAAAGATATTGGACAACCAGCCGAATGCACAAGACTTTCTGAATGCCGGACATACAGAATGGGCATTGCAGAATATTAAAGGTGCACTTGCCCATTACCAGCAAGCCGTACAGATAGAGAACATCAACTTCAGCAAGTTCCAGGAACAATTCGGCCAGGACATTCCCGATCTGTTGATTGCCGGCATCGAAGAGACAGAAGTGGCCCTGATGCTGGACCAGTTAAGATACAAGATAGAGGGTGCTTTATAATCACCCTCTGCTTCCTAAACTACTCGTATCCGGATTCAGTTCCTTTACTGCATCCTTTACTTCTTTATCACTTATCGGATCAGTAACAGCGATTTGTTGTACGGGATATTGTTCTTTTTCCCGGTCTAATGCTTTCGATTCGGCATTTTCCGTAATCTTGGTAAGATCTTCGTTCATATTCATTCATTTTTTATGTTTCTATAGCTATTCAACAACAGAAATGGCCCGGAAGTTCCGAGCCATTCAATCAACCAAAACAAAAAAACCTAAAAACCTAAACATCAACCATCTTTTTCTTCTTGTTATACTACGAGTTAAGGCATCCAATTAACTAAACAATCTTTTTACCTAAAAACTTAATCTACCAAATTATATATTTTCCCAATTAATTACTTTTCATAAGCCGGCCATGCTCCTTCTTTCGTGCAAACATAAGCGGCAGTCTTGACTGCAAACTCATGTGCTTCTTTCAATGAAGCCCCTTTCAGCAGCGAGATGATCAGCGCTCCCGAAAAAGCATCACCTGCTCCGACCGTATCGGCCACCTGAACTTCCGGCGTTTGCAAAGTAGATTCTTCCTTTACGGTATAGATCGTACTATACGAAGCTCCGGCTGTCAACACCAACATACGGAGGTTGTAACGCTCGATGAACCACTTCGCCACTTCCTTGTCTGTACCTTCCAAACGAAACATATCCCTAAGGACAGCCAGCTCTGCATCATTAATCTTAAACACATTCGCCAGATAGAGCGATTCTTCTATCAACTCCTTCGTATAATAATGCTGGCGCAAATTAATATCGAAACAGCGGTAAGCCTCATCCGGTGCAAAAGAAAGGATCGCCTGTATCGTCTCTCTCGACTGTGCCGAGCGTTGTCCTAATGTACCGAAGCAAATGGCGTCTGCCCGTTCAGCCAGGTCGATCGCATTCGATGTCGGTGAAAGGTGATCCCAAGCTACACGTTCATTAATCACATAGTCGGGAATCCCGTTCTGCAAAGTAACCTGTACGGTTCCGGTCGGGTAAGGGACCTTCTCGATCAGATACTGAATAGAGTTATTATCCAGTTCTTTCAAGATTTCATGTCCCAAGTCGTCGTCTCCCACTGCACTGATAGCATATCCTTCCGCACCTAAGCGTGAAGCATGGTAAACGAAATTAATAGGAGCACCGCCTGCTTTCTTCCCCGTAGGAAGCATATCCCAAAGGAGCTCTCCTATACCTACTACGACCGGTTTCTTGTTGTTGCTTTGCATCTGTTTCATTATAGATTAATTGACAAGGATAATCTCGTTGTTCACAATGCAAATGTAGGGACAGATTACGGATACAACGATAACAGATGCTACAAGATTGATAACGCTCGTTACATAAAGCTTTTGTTTTCAAGTATCTTATACGGATGTTACATGAATGTAACGAGCGTTATCGAATGAGGAAGTATCATTCCTTTTCCAGGTATTCCGTCGGTGTAATATTATACACCGCCTTAAAACATTTCGAGAAATAGGCGGGCGAACCGAAGCCGGTCGCATAGGCTACCTCATTCACATTTCCGGCTTTCCGGCGAAGCATGGCAGCCGCTTTCTTCAATCTGTAGTTACGGAGAAAATCGGTCGGCGTTACTCCGGCAAGCTCTTTCACTTTCCGGTAGAGATGGACGCGCGACAGTCCTAACTTTTCACTTCCCTTCTCTATGCTGAAATCCGGGTCGGCATACGACTCTTCGATCAGTTTCAGGAAACGGCTCATAAAAAGGTCGTCCATGCTTTCCGCCTTTTCCCCTTTCACGGATACAGCCGGCGAAGAGGCATCGTGTGCATAGGCCTCACGCAAGCGGGCACGTTCTTCGAGCAGTTTGATAATACGCAGTTTGACGACTTCGATATTAAACGGCTTCCGGATATAATCGTCCGCACCGCCCGCAATACCGTACATCTGCTGTTTGTCGTCGGAAAGGGCTGTCAGCAAAATAACCGGGATATGGCTCAGGACAATATCCGACTTGATCTTGCGGCAAAGATCGAAACCGTTCATCTCCGGCATCATCACATCGCTGACGACCAGCGATACTTCTTCATTCATCAGGATTTCCAATGCTTTTACGCCGTTATCGGCTACCAACACATGGAAGTTCTGCTTCAACTCTGCCAGCAGATAACTCTGGATATCGGGATCGTCTTCCACGATCAGAAGCGTGTAATCGTAGATGCGCCGCAACGTTTCCTGCACTTCGTCCGTATTCAGGTTGGCAACACCACTGGAAAGCTCTGTCACGGAAGGATCGAACGTGCAGTACTCATCATCGAAATGGGATTTCCCCTTCGGCAGGCTGACTGTAAAGACCGTACTCACAAGCGGCGTACTCGCAACACGGATCGTCCCTTTATGCATATGGACAAACTCACGCGTCAGATGCAGGCCGATCCCCGTACCAGTCACATAATTCTGGTCGCCCGTAAAGAAACGGTCGAATACGGAAGTTAGGTTTTCGGGCGGAATACCTTTTCCGTTGTCCTCGACGGAAAGTTCCACCCGGTCGCCTTTATCGGCAAGACGGATCGTGATCGCCCCACCATCCAGCGTAAACTTGAAAGCATTGGACAGCAGGTTTGCGAGAATCTTTTCCATCTTGTCCCGGTCCACCCAAAGCATGACAGAAGGGCAGTCGTGTTCAAAAGTAAACTGCACCTGCTTGCCGGCCGCCATCGTATCGAAGCAAGACTTCACCTCGGCAACAAAAGCGACCATATCGACCTCGCAAACACGCATATTCATCTTGTTGCTTTCCACCTTCCGGAAGTCGAGCAACTGGTCCACCACCCTCTTCAGACGTTCGGCGTTTTTCCGGATAATGCGGAGGTCATCTGCCAGCGGAGAACCTTCGGGCGCCTCTTTCGACAGTTTGCCGAGCGGCCCTAATATCAGCGTCAGCGGCGTTTTAATCTCATGCGTTATATTCGTGAAGAACTGTAGTTTCTGCGTTGTGGACTTTTCGATGTAGCGATTCGCCTCGGCCAGCTCTTCCTTTTGCTGCTCGACCTGCAGGTTCGTACGTTTCAGTTCCCGGTTCTTCCGGCGTACCGACCTGTAAACATGAATGACATAAAGAGCTAACAAAAGCAGCAAGCCCATCAATAAAAGAATGATCCCGACGGAATTCTGCAAGAACGTATATTTGGAGAGCATCTTTTCCAGGTTATCCCGTTGCTGCTCAATCTGGTGCTGGTAGTCCACCACCTGCTCCGATTGTATGAACAACGTCCCGGCATTCTCTTTGTCGATTAAAGCGGAAGATAATATATATTCGCGGGCAACTTCCTGGCCGTTCAGGATTTGCATGGCAATACGGATAGCCAGGCTTCCGCCTGTCGGATAAAGGATAGAAGCCGCCAATTCGCCGTGAGCGACAGCTTCCAGACCGGAACCCCGTCCCGACATGGCGTCTATCCCCATAAAGCGAATCCGTTTCATCAGTTCGGGGTCCCTATCGCCTACAGCCTTGCGGGCAGACAAAGCCATCACATCGTTGTGGGCAAACACGACATCCACCTCTTCCAGAGAATCCAACTCTGCAATTTTCTGTTCTACGACTTCCGGCCTCCACTTTCCGTATATCTCCCTCACCTTGATACGAGGGTCCAGGACATCATGAAATCCCCGATGCCGGTCTTTTGCCGGCGAAGAGCCTTTCAAGCCTAATATTTCCAGGACAGTCGGGCACTGCTCTCTCACCAGCCGGTTCACGAAGAAACCAGCCAGGCGTCCGATCTCATAATTATTACCACCGATATAAGTCGTATATTCATCCGAATCGATCTTTCGGTCTACCAGGATAGTCGGAATGCCGGCGCGATAGGCCTCTATGGCGGCAGGAGTTATAGGTTCAGATTCGTTCGCTGAAATTATCAGTAGGTCCACTTTCCGTTTGACCAGGCTGCGGATCTGCTCCACCTGCAACAAACTACTGTCCGCAGCATCCTCGACCAACAGGGAAAGGTTCGGATATTCGGAAGCCTGCACCTTCATATCCAGCAACATAGACCTGCGCCACGAACCTTCAAGCGTACACTGCGAGACGCCGATAACGTATTTCTTCTCCTTCGGCTCTGTCCTGCAGGAAAAGCAGAATGCCAGAAGCAAGAGCAACAAAACGTAATAAGTAAGAGCTTGTCTCATTGTTTTTTGTTTACAGGTTTGTGCAAATGTACGTAGAAATGGCGTACCAGCCAATAATTATTTCGTACATTAGCAGTCCGACAAATCAATTATTCACATGATACTCATAAACGAAGCTTTACTGAACGAAACGACCGAGCGGGCGAAACAATCGCCCCGCCTGCGTATGAACCATAATTTCCATGAACGCTTGGACGACCCCGTCAACCGGATGCTTAATGCACTGGAACCGGATACGTACATAAGGCCGCACCGCCACCTCGACCCCGACAAGGACGAGATATTCCTTTTGCTTCGCGGCCGGGTAGCCGTATTCCTTTTCGAGAACGATGGAAATATCAGCAGGATGCAGATACTCGACCCCAAAGAAGGAGTATATGGCGCGGAAATAAAGGCCGGAACCTGGCACAGCCTCCTGGTCCTGGAATCCGGTTCTGTTATCTATGAGATCAAGGAAGGTCCTTTCGCCCCGCTCGCTGCGGATCATTTTGCACCCTGGAGCCCGGCTCCGGAAGAGGCAGAAGCGGTAAGGGCATATATGGAGATATTGACAAAGGCTATTTCTGGAACACTTTAGTCGATCTTATCATCACGTCTTTCAAAGGGCGGTCGTTCTTATCCGTCTTGACAAGCGACATTTTCTCGACAATATCGAAGCCGTCCACCACTTCGCCGAAGATCGTAACCGAACCGTCCAGGTGCGGAACGCCTCCGACTGTCTTGTATATCTCGCGCCGATCGGCAGGGATCGTGTAATAACCCAGCACATCGAGGGTATCTTCCAGCAGGACAAGTGCGCGGTTCTCCAACTCCGCCTTCATCGAGTCAGCAGCCAGAGCGGGCTCTTGTTTCTTTAATCTGTCCTGGAAAGTATAAAATAGCCAGTTGCGGCGTATCTCGTTGATGCGGGCTTCTTTCTGCGCCAGCTCTTCATCCGTCAGCTTCTTTCCCTGCACGAAGCAGAACTGCGTTCCGGCAGAAGCGCGCTCGATGTTCACATCGTCGGTTTCCTTGGCGTCGATCAGGGCGCCGCGTTTATTGAAATGGTTCGGCAAAATCTCGGCCGGAACCGTATAGCCGCCATCACCGTCGCCATAAAGGACACCCGGCTCATGCGCTTTGCTCTCCGGATCGCCGCCTTGCACGACAAAGTCCTTGATGATACGATGGAACAGCATCCCTTTATACTCGCCGGACTGGCAAAGTTTGATGAAGTTATCACGGTGAAGGGGCGTATCGTCATACAGCAGGACAGTCACGTCGCCCATAGAAGTACTAACCGTCACGTAAACCGGCTTATTCGGGTCCAGCGGCTTTTCCGCACACGATACCAAGGCTAACAAAGCCACACAAAGTAAAAGCAATTGTTTTCTCATAACTCTTAATCCACAATTCACAATTCACAATTCATAATTCCTGAAACACCTGCATCTGACAGCGTTTGCAGTCAAAGTGCAGCCTGAGACGAGTCTCTTTATAAAGAAGATAATAGGGCTCGCGGTAAGGAGAGCTTTTCTTCTGATAAGTAGGACACCAACCCATGCTGTAGCGCAGGCAGTGCTTGGTGAACATCAGCGGGACATCCTTCCGGGGGGCCAGTTCAAAGGCAGCCTCCACCTGTTCCACACCATGATCCTGATAGAAAGAGCGGGCTTTCCCGTTGGCAACATTTCCTAAATAGCTTAACTGCCGCTCTGGGAAAGGCGCAACCTCCGCCGACTGCACACGACGGACAAGCTCACGCGGATAACGCACACGGCGGGCTTCCAACAGCTTCTCCACTCCTGCCCGGCGCATATCCGCTAACAGAGAAGAAGGGACAAACCAGTTTTCGGACATACTCACCGTCACTTCGGATGCCTCGAAAGGCGTATTCCCGAGCTTAGAAAGCTGCGTACGGATATTATCTTGCTGGTCACGGCGTGCCGGTTCTTTCCCAAACGGTTGGGTGAGCATGATGCGGGCGCCTGTCTCATCCTCCATGCAGAGTGTAAAGCCGAAAGGATTATCCTGGAACTCGATCCGCACGGACAACCGCCGTTCTGCAGAAGGCTTGGCAAGCTCCTTCTCGAAAGCCTGGTCAAAATTGCGGTAAAGCGGGGTCTTAGGCTGCAACACGGGCATCTCCAACGGGAAGACCCGGTTTGCCTCCACCTTGTTCACACGGAATCCTTCCAATTCGCCGCGCCGGTTGAAGAAGACAAGTCCGTCTCCGTTGTTCAACTGTTTCAGTCCGGCGACAGTGAACGAATTTCCTTTTATCTCCTTAACCGTTCCGACAGGTTCACCCAATGACTTAGGCGTATCGAAAGCAGTGATATCGGCTGTTCGTCCCTCTAAAAGGAAAGGAGTGAAGCCGCGATTAAAGCTCTTTTCGGCTACCGGCTCGAAAGTATAGGTGCTACGCCCGGCGGAAGCCCGGCAATATTCCGGACGTCGTGACAGGACAGCGTCTAACTTCTTGCGGTAATAAGCCGTGATATTCTTGACGTAAGCGACATCTTTCAGCCGCCCTTCTATCTTCAGCGAAGAGACGCCGGCATCCAGCAGGGCTTCCAACTGGTCGGCGCGATTCATATCTTTCAGTGAAAGAAGGTGTTTATTGCTGACAATCTCTGTCCCGGCGGCATCCACCATTGTATAAGGAAGGCGGCAGTACTGGGCACATTCTCCCCGATTGGCACTTCGCCCGCTCAGGGCGGCACTCAAATAACATTGTCCGCTATAGCTGACACACAGGGCGCCATGCACGAATACTTCTAACGGGACAGTCACCGCTTCCGAAATCCGGCGTATTTCATTCAGCGAGAGTTCGCGTGCCAGCACCACCTGCGTGAAGCCGGCCGACTCGAGAAACTTCACCTTCTCCGGTGTGCGGTTATCGGTCTGCGTACTGGCATGAAGCGGGATAGGCGGCAGATTCAGTCCGGTAATCCCCATATCCTGAACGATCAGGGCATCGGTTCCGGCGTGCCAGAGGTCCCAGATCATCCGTTCGGCCTCCTGCAACTCTTCCTCTTTCAGGATCGTGTTAAGCGTAACGTAAATACGGGCACCATACAGATGCGCATACTCGCAAAGCTCGCGTATATCCTCGGGCGAGTTGCCGGCTGCCGCCCGGGCGCCGAACTTCGGGGCACCGATATAGACGGCGTCGGCTCCATGATTGATAGCCTCGATACCGCATTGCAGGTCCTTGGCGGGAGAAAGAAGTTCTATTCTTCGGGGAGATTGTTTCATAAATCCTTTAATCGTTCGATATCCTCAATCCGGAATGGCGTTTCCTGGTAGACGTAATAGTTCAGCCAGTTGGTGAACAGCAGATTGGCATGCCCACGCCAACGTACCACCGGGCCGAGGGCCGGATTATTGTTACGGTAATAGTTACGGGGAACGGAGATCGGCAATCCCTTGTTCACATCACGCATATACTCGTCGTTCAGCGTATAAGGCGAATACTCGGAGTGCCCGGTAATGAAGAACTCGCGTCCTCCGCGTGCCATCGCCATATAGACGCCCGATTCTTCACTCTCGGAAAGCAGCGTCAGTTCAGGCACTTTGCGGATGTCTTCACGGCGTATCTCCGTATGCCGGCTGTGCGGTACAAAGAACTCATCGTCGAAACCCCGGAAGATCGGCACATACGGTTCACGCAGGGTATGACGGAACACGCCGAACATCTTAGCCGGCAAGTCGTACTTAGGCACGCCATAGAAATGGTACAACCCCGCCTGCGCCGCCCAACAGATATATAAAGTAGAAGTCACATGCGTACGCGCCCAGTCGAATATCTCGGTCACCTCGTCCCAATAGCTCACCTCCTCGAAAGGCATCTGCTCCACCGGGGCTCCCGTAATGATCATGCCATCGTAGAAATCGCCCTTCATCTCGTCGAAGTCCTTGTAAAACTCCTGCATATGCTCGATCGGCGTATTCTTGGGCGTATGCCCTTTTATCTTCATAAAGTCGAGTTCCACTTGCAACGGTGTATTACTCAACAGGCGGACAAGGTCCGTTTCCGTCGTAATCTTCAACGGCATCAGGTTCAGCACGACAACCCTCAGCGGGCGGATGTCCTGTTCGGATGCACGCAAAGAGTCCATCACAAAGATGTGCTCCTTCTTCAACAGCTCTACGGCTGGTAAATTTTTCTGTAGGTTTAAAGGCATATCCGATTCTTGTTTGTTAGTTGAGGACAAAGATACGAATAATATTTAAAAAGGGCAGACCTGTATGGATCCGCCCCTTTATTACCTTAGATAGTTCGTTAGTTATTATATCCGCCTCCTAACGCCTTATACAAATACACCGCCGACAGCAGTTCATCGAGCATGGCCCGGTTAAGGCTGATCTGGGCATCGAGCTGCCCACGCTGGGCGTCGAGAACGTCCATGTAGCTGGTGACACCGTTGATGTATTGCAGTTGCGCCAACTCTACATAAGTATTGGCGGAGGTAAGGAGTCTCTCGTAAGACTGGCGCACCTCTTTGGCTGTCCGGATGGTGACGATTGCGTTGTTGACTTCCTTGAAGGCGCCGAGGACACTCTTCTGGTAGGCATACACTTCCTGTTCGTAACGGGCGCGGGCGGCTTTCAACTTCGCTTTGTTCTTTCCCATTGCAAAAAGAGGCTGCAAGAGATCGCCGGCAAGAAACCAGGCTGGGCTCTTGATAAAGTCACCCAGTTCCTCGCTCTCGAAACCCAAGTTTCCGGTGAGGCTGATCTTCGGGAAAAGATCGGTCTGGGCAACGCCGACCTTTGCGTTTGCTTCGCGCAAGCGTTGTTCGGCCCCCCGCATATCCGGACGGCGTTCCAACAGGGCGGAAGGCAATCCGACGGGCAGGGTTTCCGGCAAGCGTTGTTCCCGCAACGGCAATCCGCGGGGGATATCCCCTGCATACTGCCCGAGCAAGAAGGAAAGGTCGCTCTCCTTGATCTTGATCTTGCCTTCAAGGGAAGGAACTAACGTTTCGGTACGCGCCAACTCCACCTGTGCCTGGCTATAAGAGGTCTCGGAGGTCAAACCGCCCTCAAACCGCAGTTTTGCCAGACGAAGACCTTCGCGGCGAGCGGCAAGGGTATGGCGAACGATGTCCAACTCCTGGTCGAGCGCGCAGAGTTGATAGTAAGCGGCAGCCACCTCGGCAACCAAAGTCATCTGCAAGGCACGACGCGCCTCGACAGACTGCATATAGGCGGCGGTCCCTGCCTCATTCGCCCAACGGAGGTTTCCCCAGAGATCCAGTTCCCACGACAGTGTCAGTTTGGCACCGAACTCGGGATCGGGCTTCGGATTGTCTCCACCGTAATTCAGGCGTTCCTTCTGTCCGTATATGCGGGCGCCGATCTCCGGGAACTGGTCGGCGAAGGTGATGCGCTTGGCGGCAATCATCTCTTTGATCTTAGCGGCTGCAATCTTCATATCTTTATTGTTTTCAAGAGCAACAGAGATAAGATGCTGCAAAGTGCTGTCGGCATAGAGGCTCTGCCAAGGAATATCATCTATGGAAGCAGTGTCAGCTCCAGCCACAATCTCAGCGGGCAAATCCAGCTCCGGACGAACGTACTTCTTCCCGATCTTGCAGGACGAGAAGGCCAGCATGAAGACAACGAACAAAACCGGAAGGGTCTTGGTTCGACGAAGGATACGTTCCATTCTCACCTTACCTTTCATCTTATAAACAAGAACGAAAAAGAAGGGAACCAAAACAATCCCGATTGTAATGGCAACAAGCATTCCGAAGAATACACCTGTTCCAATGCTATGACGGGAAGCGGAACCGGGACCACTCGCAAGCACCATCGGAAGCATACCGAGGACAAAGGCAAGCGAAGTCATCAGGATCGGACGGAAACGCATCCGGGCAGCATGCAGGGCCGCTTTGACGACATCCACACCGCTATCGACCTGTACCTTGGCAAACTCGACGATCAGGATTGCATTCTTTGCTGCCAGACCGATCAGCGTCACTAAGCCGATCTGGAAATACACATCATTGTGGAGCCCTGTCACCCATATTCCCAAGTAAGCACCCAAGGTCGCTACCGGCAAAGAGAGCAAGACGGCAACCGGCACAATCCAACTTTCATACAGCGCGGCAAGAAAGAGGAAGACGAAAAGGAAAACCAATGCCAATACGAATCCCGTCTGACCTCCGGCTTTCTTCTCCTGATAAGAGAGTCCACTCCATTCCAGGCCGATGTTCTCTGGCAGGTGATCACGGGCAATCTGTTGCATGGCGGCCATCGCTTCACCGGAGCTGTATCCGGGAGCGGCTACAGCACTGATAGCGGCAGTGGTGAACATATTGAAACGCTTGATCGTACCCGGTCCTGTTGTGTAACTGGTCGTTCCGAGAGCGGTCAGCGGCACCATCGAACCGTTCTGTGCACGGACAAAAAAGAGGCCCAGATTCTCACGCGTAGCCCGGTAAGGGGCTTCGGCCTGGATATAGACCTTGTATATACGGTTGAACATATTGAAGTCGTTCACATAGACGGAACCTAAATAGGCCTTCATGGTCGAGAAGATATCCGTCAGGGGGATGCCGAGGAACTTGGCACGATCGCGGTCTACATTGAAGTAGAGTTGCGGAATCTCCGACTGTAAGGCGGAGGAGACACCGGTCAGTTCGGGCGCTTTCGAGGCATAGAGCATAAATGTGTCTGTCGCCGCCACGAGGTTCTCCCAACTGGCATCACCGCGTGCTTCGAGCTGCATTTCAAGACCGCCGCTCTCGCCCAACCCCGGGATAACGGGAGGACGATTCAAATAGGCAAGTATCTCGGGATAATAAAGAAACTCCTTGCGGCATTGCTTCATGACGTCTTCCACTCCCATGCCGGAGGATTTACGCTCTTCCCAAGGTTTCAGAATAACCGTCAGGGTAGAACGGCTTTGCGACGTACCGACACGGGTACTGCTTCCGGTCACATTCTGCACATAGGCTACGGCAGGCAGGTTTTCGAGGAAAGCGATAGCGCGGTCCGTCACTTTACGGGTACGTTCCAGCGTAGCACCTTCGGGCATGACCAGTTCGACGGTGAAGAAGCCCTGGTCTTCTTCCGGAATAAAGCTGGTCGGGATCACCCTGTTCAAGACAAATATAAAGACAATCACCATGCCGAAGCCGGCGAGGATGCGCTTTGGATTGGTAATAGCCTTTTCCAGCAAATGGCCGTACTTATTGTTTCCCTTACCCAACCAAATGTTGATCTTACGAAAGACAATATTCTTTTTCTTCTTGCTTGGCCGCAATATAATAGCACACATAGCTGGGCTTAACGTCAATGCCACGACTGTCGACAGCAAAACAGAGACCACGATAGTGACTGAAAACTGACGGTACAAAGCTCCGGTGATCCCACTAAGGAAGCTAACGGGAACAAAGACAGCTGCCAACACCATAGAAGTTGCGATCAAGGCACCCGACAATTCGCGCATAGCCTTATGTGTCGCCTCCCGTGCAGTCAGGTGTTCTTCATTCATCAGGCGTTCCACATTCTCGACGACAACGATCGCATCGTCAACCACTATACCGATTGCCAGGATCAAACCCAACAGTGTCAGCATATTGAGCGAGAAGCCCATTATCAGCATGAAACCGAATGTCCCGATCAGAGAGATGGGTACGGCTATCGTAGGAATCAATGCAGCGCGCCAGTTCTGCAGGGACAGGAAGACAACCAGGACAACAAGAAACAATGCTTCGAACAAAGTCTTATAGACCTCATGTATAGATTGGGAGATATATTCGGTTGCATCGAAGGGAAACTTGTACTCCAGCCCCTCCGGGAAATTCTGGCTGATTTCCTTCATGGCGTCCTTGATATTCTTTGCTACATCCAGGGCATTCGCCCCCGGCAGCATATAAATACCGAGGATAGCTGCATTCTTTCCATTCAATCCGCTCTCGGTCGAATAGGAAGAAGCCTCCAACGACACACGTGCCACATCACGGATGCGGACGATCGAACCGTCGGGATTGGCACGCACAACAATATCCTCAAACTCCTTAACCGTAGAGAGACGCCCCCGGGCTGTAACCGGCAATGTTATATCGACATCCAAGACGGGCTGTTTACCAAGCTCACCGGCTGCGGATTCACTGTTTTGCTCTTTCAAAGCATTCTGCAGATCCTTCACTGTCAGGCCCATATTGGCAAGCCTGTCCGGATACACCCAAATCTGCATGCCATAGTAGCGGCTACCGATATTCGAGACGCGACCTACACCGGGAATACGGCGAAGGACATCCAATACGTTGATAGTAGCAAAATTACTCAAGTATATTTCATCGAAACGGGGATCGTCAGATAGCAAGCTAAGTGTCATTAACTGGCTGGCGGATTGTTTCTCTACCGTAATACCGTTCTGAACAACGTCGACCGGCAAACGGGATTCGGCCAGCTTCACACGGTTCTGGATTTCCACTGCCGAAAGGTCAGGGTTGGCATTCACATCAAAGGTTACAGTAATAGTCAAACCTCCGGAATTGGAGCTGCTACTCTGCATATAAATCATTCCCGGCGTACCGTTCAACTCTTGTTCGATAGGAGTGGCAACAGCTTGCGAAACGGTCATGGCACTTGCTCCCGGATAAGTCGCACTAATCTTCACTACCGGCGGTGTGATCTGCGGATACTGATCCACCGGCAACATCACCAATCCGATTATCCCGACAATAACGATCACCAATGAAAGTACTGTCGAGAAAACGGGGCGGTCTATAAAGAATCCCGGTTTCATTCTCCTTCCTCCTCTGCTCTTAATGCTTCAATCGCTTTATCGTCACCGGCCTGTATCGGTTGTACCAACATTCCGGGGACTAACTTATGATAGCCTTCGATTACAACTTTCTCATTCTCTCCCAAACCACGTTCTATAACAATATTATTGCCGATTTCCGGCCCTGTCTGTACAAAGCGTTTCTCTGCAACGTTATCCCGGCGGACCACATAGATAAAAGCTCCTCCCTTTTCGATAGAAATCGCTTTACGGGGTACAACAATAGCACGTTCGCGGACATCCAACAATAATTTGACCTTGGTAAACTGACCGGGAAGGAGCTTCCGGTTCGGATTAGGAAGTTCGGCACGAACGCCGAAAGTTCCGGTTTGCGGATCGACGATCGGATCGGCAAAATCAACAATACCTTTCACCGGATATTCGGAATCATCCGCTAAGGTAACAGTCACGGTCGGCTGCCAGGAACGGGTAGAATCCTGCTCACCGAACTTGACGTTACGACGTTCGGCACGCAGATAGTCTAAAGCTGTCATCTTGAAGTCGACCAACACTGTATCACTTTTCACAACAGCCGCCAACTTAGAGTTAACACCCGGTCCAACCAAAGCACCCACATCGACAAAACGCTCACTTATATATCCGGCCAACGGAGATGTGACCGTCGTATAACTCAATTCAAGTTGCGCCTGGTCCAGATCCGCCTTGCTCATTGCGATATTGGCTTCTGCATCTCCTAAGGAAGCCAATGCGTTATCCAGATCCAACTGGCTGGCAGCATGCTGTTCATACAAGGGTTGTAAACGCTCCACATCACGTTTAGCTTTCGCCGCTTGCGCTTCGTTTTTCTTTAGCTGGGCTTTAGCTTTTTCCACCTTAGCTTTATAAAGAGCCGAATTAATAATGAAAAGAGGCTCATTCTGTGTCACTTCTTTCCCCTCCACAAACAACATCTTTTCCAGATAACCTTCTACACGGGCATGTACCTCCACAAAGCGGGCAGCACGGATGCGCCCCACGTATTCACCAAAAATCTGTACATCTTCCTTCGCCGGTTTATCCACTATGACAAGTGGTTTAAAAGGCTCATCCTTATGCCGACATCCCGTTGTTAATACCATTAAGGCCAGTAAAGACACAGCCCCTTTAACCAATCTTTCTCCTACCATCTTCTAATATCTATAATTCACTATTCAACTTACTATACGTCTATCTCTAAAATAAGAATGAAATAATCGTACCATTGTTGCGATTAAGGCGTTAAAAAACATTACATAGCTAATTATTAACACAATAACATTACAATAAAAGAGTCCGTTACCAGCACAACAAAACTCAATTGTAGAATTATTCTACAATATCCACAAAAGAAGGTTCAAAATCATACTTGCTAACTTCTATAAACAGAAAAAGGAACCAATCTTTCGACTGATTCCTTCATTCTTTTCAGCATATGCTTACTTTTAAAACGGCGGCTATCTACTCTCCCACTTTTACGCAGTACCATCGACGT
>NZ_QUGV01000010.1:0-49831 GCF_003479205.1 Parabacteroides sp. AF17-28
TTACAACACTTACTTCGATTTGCTTGACGGCTATGGCGTCAAGCGCGGGGACAAGGGACTTTTGACATATTCCCCTACGGAGGCTGTTATTCTGGTTTGAAAATCGGGGAGGGAATCGGGTTTATTGCCCGCTTCCTCCCATGATGTCCAGCAGCTCGTTGGTGATGGCTTGCTGGCGTGTTTTGTTATATTGGAGAGTCAGGTCCTGGATCAGGTCGTTCGCGTTGTCATTAGCGGTCTGCATGGCCATCATGCGGGCGGCGTGCTCGGAAGTTACCGTGTCGAGCAGTGTCGTGTAGACTGTCAGGTTCAGCAACTTCGGGAAGAGCAAGGCTTGCAAGTTTTCCGGAGACGGTTCCAGAAGGTAATCGGTTGCAGAAGCATCGGTTGTCGCTTCCGGAAGGGTAATCGGCAGGTACACTTTATGAGTCAAAACCTGTGTCGCCGTGTTCTTGAAATGATGGTAAAGCAATTCCACCCGGTCTACTTTGCCGGAGGTAAACAACTCCATCAAGTCTCCCGCCAAGCTGATAGCTCCATCGTAAGACGGTTTTTCTCCTAAATGCAGGAAGTTGTCTTCGGTTGTATAACCGGCCTTATGCAATTCGTCCGCAATCTTCTTTCCGACGGGATAGAGGCGTACCTCGATCTGCTGTGCCTTGTATTCATGCAGCCGGGCGGATAGTTCTTTCCAGACGTTGACATTGAAAGTGCCGCATAGCCCACTGCTGGATGAGAATACGGCTATTGCGACCCGCTTCACCTCACGCTGTTCAGTGTAAGGTGATTCCAGGTCACATTCCGCACCTAAAAGACCGTTTAAAATGGCGGACAGCTTATTCGCATAAAGGAGTGTATGTTCGGTCAGCATCTGTGTATGGTGGAGCTTGGCAGAAGAAACCATCTTCATGGCAGCCGTAATCTTCTGCGTGCTCCGGATAGATGCAATCCGGACTTTTATTTCTTTTAATGATGACATAGACTCTATTTAATTGAAAGTTGCTTCGCTGTTTCTTCCAGTTTCTTCCGGATATCGTCGTCGATGGTTCCGGTTTTCAAGACATCCAGGACGTCGTGCCGGTGCGATGTGCGCAGTTCGCGCAGGAACTCTTTTTCAAATTCGTGTACTTTGTCCAACGGGACATCTTTCAGCAGGCCTTGCGTGCCGCAATAGAGGATCGCGATCTGCTCTTCAACGGGCATCGGGCTGTATTGAGGCTGGATCAGCAACTGCGTGTTCTTTTGTCCTTTGTCGATCGTGAAGGCCGTTACGGCATCCATATCTCCGCCGAACTTGGAGAATGATTCCAGTTCACGGAACTGCGCTTGGTCGATCTTCAATGTTCCGGCCACTTTCTTCATCGCCTTCAGCTGCGCGTTACCACCTACACGGGAAACGGAAATACCGACATTGATAGCCGGACGGTTTCCCTGGTTGAACAGGTCTGTCTCGAGGAAGATCTGTCCATCGGTGATGGAGATCACATTGGTCGGGATATAAGCCGAAACGTCGCCGGCCTGTGTCTCGATGATCGGCAGGGCCGTCAGGGAACCGCCGCCTTTCACTTTATCTTTCATGCTCTCCGGCAGGTCGTTCATCTGGCTTGCCACTTCCGGCTGGTTGATGATCTTGGCTGCCCGTTCGAGCAGGCGGGAATGCAGATAGAAGATATCGCCCGGATAGGCCTCACGTCCGGAAGGACGGCGCAGGATCAGGGATACTTCACGATAGGCGACAGCCTGTTTCGAGAGGTCGTCGTAGACCACCAAGGCATGGCGTCCGCTATCCCGGAAATATTCGCCGATAGCGGCTCCGGCAAAAGGAGCGAAGTATTGCATGGCTGCCGGATCGGAAGCTGTCGCACTAACAACAACCGTATAGTCCATCGCACCCTTTTCCTGCAACGTGTTGACAAGCGAGGCGACAGTCGAACCTTTCTGTCCGATCGCCACATAGATGCAATAAACCGGATTGCCCGCTTCGTAATTGCTGCGCTGGTTGATGATCGTGTCGATCGCGATGGAAGTTTTTCCTGTCTGGCGGTCACCGATGATAAGTTCACGCTGTCCGCGTCCGATCGGTATCATGGCGTCGACAGCCTTGATGCCGGTCTGCAACGGTTCGTTCACAGGCTGGCGGAAGATCACGCCCGGAGCTTTGCGCTCAAGCGGCATCTCGCAGGTCTCGCCTGCAATTTCCCCTTTTCCGTCGATCGGGTTTCCGAGCGGGTCGATTACACGTCCGATCATGTTTTCGCTAACGTCGATAGAGGCGATACGTCCTGTCCGTTTGACCGTGTCACCCTCTTTCACGAGGTCGGTCGGCCCCAGCAAGACGGCTCCCACGTTGTCTTCTTCGAGGTTCATCACGATCGCTTCCATTCCGTTGTCGAACTGCAACAGTTCGTTCGCCTCGGCATTGTCGAGGCCATATATGCGTGCCACACCATCGCTCACCTGAAGTACGGTACCCACTTCTTCCGTATGGATGCTGGTACTGATACCTTCCAACTGCTGGCGCAGGATGGCGGAAACTTCACTCACTTTTATCTGATCTGTCATACTTCTTTCTTTTTTATCTGTTTTCGAGTAACCGGCTACGGATGTCCCGCAGCTGTGTCGCATAGCTGGCATCTATCCGGTAGTTTCCGATACGCAGGCGGAAACCGCCGATCAGTTCCGGCTGTATGAGCCCGGTAAATTCGATGGTGCTGCCTGTCTCTTCCTTGAGCTTCTTCTGGAGATGCTCCTTCACCTCGTCGTTTACCGGAGTGGCAGTACTGAATTGTACGCGGGTGATATGCTTATCTCTCCGGTAAAAATGGATATAGATGTGGGCCATGAAGAGCAGTTCGTTTTCCCGTTTGTGTTGCAAGACCAGACGGATAAAACGCACATACAAGTCCGAAACCTCTATGCCGCCGGCCGCTATCAACAGCTTGACTTTCTCCTCTTTGGGAATGATCGGGTTGCTAACGGCAACCCGTAACTCCGGTTCGAGCGAGAAACTGTCTGCCAGCATCTTCATGTCGTCATATACCCGGGTCTCCAGCCCTTTCTCCTTTGCAAGCGAGAAAAGCGCTTTCGCATACCGGGAAGAGATTGTTCCTATATCCATACGCTACGATTTATAAAGCGATACCTCATCCAACAGCCGGTCGATGATTTGTTGTTGTTCACCGTCACGGCTGATCTTTTCTTTCATCACCTTCTCTGCTATGGCGATCGAAAGGTCTGCAATCTCCGAACGGACTTCGCGGATTGCTTTCTCCTTTTCTTCGCGGATACGCCGGGCAGCCTCTTCCACCTGTAAACGGGTTTCGGCGGCAGCCTTCTGACGAGCTTCGTCGATGATTTGTTCCTTTTCGGCAAAGGCTTCTTTCAGGATCGCATTCTGTTTTTCTTTTGCTTCGGCAAGTATCCGGGCACCTTCGGCCTGGATATTGGCAAGCTGTTCATTCGCCTGGCGTGCCGTCTCCAAAGAATCGTCGATGTAGGCTTTCCGTTGTTCCACCGCCTTGATAATGACGGGGAAACCATATTTGGAAAGGATGACAAAGACAATCCCGAATGAAACGATCATCCAGAACAGAAGTCCCGAATCCGGTGTTAATAATGACATAGCTTGTTACTTTTTTATTGGAACAAAGCCAGGAAACATACTACAATAGCAAACAGTGCCACACCTTCCACCAAAGCGCCCATGATCAACATGGAAGTACGGATCTCGCCGGCTGCCGACGGCTGGCGTCCGATAGCCTCGACGGCACCTTTTCCGATCAAACCGATACCTATACCTGCACCGATAGCGGCGAATCCCGCTCCGATTGTTGCTCCCATCTTCGCTATGCCCATTCCGGCAGCTGCTTGTAATAAAATAGTCGATAACATAGTGTTTTAAACTTTTAATTAGTACCTCAAATATATTTAATCTTTAACCTTGGCCAAACCTATATAGTTTGCTGAAAGCAAGGTGAATATGTATGCCTGCAAGCAAGCGACCAACAGTTCCAGGCAGTTCATGAACGCGCAGAACAGAACTGAAACGACCGTCATCCCCATATTCACAACCATCCCCATCGACACCGTGATGAATATCAGACAAGTGAGCGCCAGGATAATCGTATGTCCCGCCATGATGTTGGCAAACAGACGGATCATCAGGGCAAACGGTTTTGTGAACACGCCGAAAAACTCCACGAAAGGCATGATCGGCAGCGGCAACTTCAGATAGATCGGCGCTTTCGGCCAGAATATCTCTTTCCAGTATCCTTTAGTCGCGAACAGGTTGACGGCGATAAACGTACATCCTGCCAGGACTGCCGTTACGGCAATATTTCCGGTAATGTTAGCGCCACCCGGAAAGATCGGTATGATGCCGATCAGGTTATTGATCAGGATAAAGAAGAAGACCGTCAGCAGATAAGATGAAAACGGCTTGTATTCTTCTTTGCCGATCGACTCCTTGATGACACCGTCCTCGATATAGGAAATAGCCATCTCCATCAACCCGGTAAATCCGCCCGGGACCTGGTTCGGATGTTTCTTATACCAGCGTGCCGTCCTGAGAACCACAAACAGCAGAATGCCGCAACTCAGGAACAGTCCGCAGACATTCTTGGTCAATGAGAAGTCGAGCGGGCGGACCTCTTCGCCCCGGCTGTTCTTTTCGACCACCTTGCCGGCATGTTCGCCTTCGGCCGCGATGTAATAGTTATGATGCGTCTGTCCGTGATGCAAATGGTGGGAAAGGAACATATCCCATCCCCGCTCTTCGCTTTTGACCAGTATCGGCAGCGAGACGGCGATCTCTTTTCCGTTCCATTCGGTAATGTGCCAGGTATAGGCATCCTGAATATGTGAGAAAACGATCTCCTGCACATCGATGCCTTCCTCTTTGGTATCTGCCTGGGCCGGGCCCAACGCGCAGAACCAGAGCAGTAGCGCTATCCATATCAATCTGTTATTTATGAGATTGTTCTTCATCTTCTCTTTTTTCTCTTTTCATTCTTTTTTTCTCGTACAGATAAATCGTATATGTTTCCATGGCCAGGTAAATAAAGAAGAAGAGCATCAGTGTAAAACCGAATGTCTTCAAGTGGTCATTCACCAGTGCGGCATAAAGCCATAAGAAAACGATCGCAAGGGTAAACTTGCAGAACCGCACCAGCATATAAGCGGTAATGGTCACATCGCCTCTCTTCTTTTTCATCCGGTCGAGAACATATGTCATTGCCAATGACATCAACCAGTAGAAGATCGGGATGGAAGGATACCATGTGAAATAATGTTCCGGCCAGATTGTGTATAACAAACCGCCTAATGTCAGACCAATAGCAAAGTTGACAAAAGTAATCAACCCCATCAGCTTAATTTTTAACCACCCTGTCATTGTCGTGTACTTTTTATTTATTCGATACAAACAGATATATGATCATCTTTCACCTCCACGAATCCGCTCCTGATGGCCTGCTCCCCTTTTTTGCCATCGTTTTCAAAGACAATGGTTCCTTCTCCGAGAGCGGCGATCATCGGAGCATGATGAGGAAGAATATCAAATGAACCGGCTGCACCCGGAAACGAAACCTGCTGGGTCTCGCCTTCGTAGAGAATGCCGTCCGGTGATATAATTTCCAGTCTCATACCTGTTTAGTTTGCTTGTTCTGCCAATCGTTTCGCCTTTTCCATCACATCCTCGATCGTTCCTACGTTCAGGAAGGCCTGTTCGGGGATATTGTCGGTTTCGCCGTCCATGATCATCTTGAATCCGCGTATCGTATCTTCGATGGAGACCATCACGCCCGGTATGCCGGTGAACTGTTCGGCAACGGAGAACGGCTGCGAAAGGAAACGCTGCACGCGACGGGCGCGGTTGACGGTCTGGCGGTCTTCGTCGGAAAGCTCTTCCATACCGAGGATCGAGATGATGTCTTGCAATTCCTTGTTGCGTTGCAGTATCTGTTTGACACGTTGCGCTGTCTCGTAATGCTCATTGCCGACAATCAGCGGGTCCAGAATGCGTGAAGTCGATTCCAGCGGGTCGACAGCCGGATAGATACCGAGTTCGGTGATCTTACGGCTCAACACCGTCGTCGCATCCAAGTGCGTGAATGTAGTCGCCGGAGCCGGGTCCGTCAAGTCGTCTGCGGGCACATAAACAGCCTGAACAGAGGTGATGGAGCCTTTCTTGGTCGACGTGATACGTTCCTGCATGGCGCCCATCTCGGTTGCCAGCGTCGGTTGGTAGCCGACGGCCGACGGCATACGTCCCAACAAGGCGGAAACTTCCGAACCGGCCTGTGTGAAACGGAAGATATTATCGATAAAGAAGAGGATGTCTCTCGTCTCCCCTTCCGGCGCCAGGTCACGGAAAGACTCGGCAATCGTCAGCCCCGAGAGGGCTACGGAAGAACGCGCTCCCGGCGGTTCGTTCATCTGCCCGAACACTAATGTCGCCTGCGATTTGGCCAGTTCGTCATAGTCGATCTTCGACAAATCCCAATGGCCTGCTTCCATGCTCTTCTTGAATTCTTCACCGTAACGGATCACACCGGACTGGATCATCTCGCGCAGCAGGTCGTTCCCCTCACGCGTACGTTCGCCGACACCTGCAAAGACGGAAAATCCGTTGTTCTTCTTTGCAATGTTGTTGATCAGCTCCATGATCAGAACCGTCTTACCTACACCGGCACCGCCGAAAAGACCGATCTTGCCACCTTTTGAATAAGGTTCCAGCAGATCGATCACCTTGATACCTGTGTACAACACTTCGCGGCTGGTGGTCAGATCCTCGAACTTGGGCGGTTCGCGGTGGATCGGGAGAGCGCCTTTGCGGTCGAGTTCCGTTATCCCGTCGATCGGGTTGCCTGTCACGTTCATCAAGCGTCCTTTCACCTGGTCGCCGACCGGCATCGTAATAGGTGAGCCGTATGACAGGGCTTCCATTCCTCTCTTCAGTCCGTCTGTCGTATCCATTGCTACGGTGCGGACCGTGTTTTCCCCGATGTGTTGCTGAACTTCTACAATCAGTATTTTTCCATTAGGGCGGGTTATCTCCATTGCGTCGTGGATACGTGGAAGTGTTATCTTTTCTTCCTTTTCATTGTCAAAATGAATGTCCACAACCGGACCGATAACCTGTGATATATAACCTTTTATTTCTCCCATACAATCTCTTTTTTTCCTTAGACCTATTCAACTCTTCGGCTGCAATATTACGAATTATGATTGTCTGATGTTCGGAAATATTACTTTTTGATTCTTTTTATACTTAGTTAAATATTCAACTAATTTCATTCTATTCTGAAATAAACCAATAGAGTTCGGATATGGACCAAAATGCAGGAAAAAGCTTATTTTGTAAATCATAGAGAAAGAGGTTCCTAAGCGGTATGTGACGTTTTGCAGGTAAAGAAAAGGCAAAATGTTTTGCATTGTTAAATAAAAAGGAATAAACCATTCCTGTCCCCGCGCTTCGATGCGGAATCGCAAAGAAGCATACACGAAAATTACAATATCCCCCCTTTTGGGCCGTTTTTCTATTTCGTCCGAAATCTTGATTCATTTTGGATTGACTCTTTTCACGGTTTTAGCTTTCCTTTCTAACAATAGGAAAAACGAGGTGCGCAGTCCGTTTCGAAAAGCGTGCAAATTGATTACCGAAAACAGAAAACACCAACAAAGTGATAAACCTTAACTCCCGGAGAATCGAATATTTGAAAACAAAACGGACGGCGTCCCAAATATCCCAAGGAAATTCAGGTGCTTTTTTGCCCTAAAGACGGTCCTCTTTACAATTACGACCGTCCAAATCGCCATTACGACCGTCCTAATCTTCGCGAGGTGCCGAGTGCACTACACATTAGCACGGTCGCAATGGCAAAGAAGACGGTCGTAATTGCTGGAAACGCTCTAAAAAGCGGAAAAAGTCCCTTTTTGAGGGCAAAAAAGTGGATTAACATTTGTTTGCATCAAGGCTTCTTCCGAGCTTGAAAAATCCGTTTTATACAATAAGTACCCTTTTCCGAATCTCCGCAAATCGATAAAATCACGAGACAATTAAGCTACGAACCATTCGTAACCAAAATATATTCGTATATTTGCGTTATGTCAGCATCCTAAAACAATAAAGTCATGAACAAATTGTTATACCTTTTACTAATTATATCCTGCTGGAGCTGTAGCCGGGATTCTGAAACCGAGAAATATCAAAGTAAGCGGGATCATGTGATTAACGTGCGGGACAAAATGAAAGAGTTCTCGACACAAGACGTTTTAATCGGTCGAATTTCGAGAGTATACTTGCTCAGCGATTATCTAATTATCACCGAATATAATGTGCCAGACAAACTTATACACCTATTTGACAAAAATAATTTCAACCATTTAGCCAGCACCACTTATCAGGGACAAGGCCCCGGAGAAATTACGATTATCGGCCACGTGGGAACTGATGAAGCACACCGCAGGTTTTTCGTCTCGGATCACGGTAAACTGAAAATATTCAGTTACGACCTTGATAGCGTTTTAGCCAACCCTGATTATCAGCCGGAAGTTAAAATGAATATGAAAGAAAGACAGTTTCCCGACCGATATTTATATTTGAATGACACACTTTGTATTGCCAGAATTATAGAACCGATCGGAAACAGCGACTATCGCCCATCTGTTGCCAGATGGAACATGACCACCGGAGAAATAGTGCCAATGAAGTACGAATATCCTGATCTGAAAAGAGTCCGATTCATATACGCCGCATCCGCAGAGCATAAACGGTATGTTCAATGTTATAGCCAATACGACCTGATGACAATCTGCGACTTCGACGGGAATTTAATCTGTAACATCCATGGCCCTAAATGGAATACTGAAATAACACAGACACAGCACTATGCTCTCAGCGCTACATTTTGCAAAGATAAGATAGTGGCACTCTATTCGGGTAGCGACCATCGTACAGAGGCCTATTATCCCACAAAATTTTTGGTTTTCGATTTAAATGGTAATTATCTCAAAACCCTGGAAACCGGATATATGATAACCGATTTTTGTTATGACAAAGAAAACAACAGGCTCATTATAAATTTAAACGACGAGATACAGTTCGCTTATTTAGATTTAACAGATATAATATAGCAGCCCAACAGACTGACATTAAAGAAACATTACTATCTTTGTTGTATTACGGACCGAATGCATCATTCCGGCAAACAACAAAAAAGACAGCTATGAGCAACAAGATTTATCCTATCGGAATACAGAACTTTGAAAAGCTTCGCAGTAGCGGTTATTTCTACATTGATAAAACCGAACTGATCTACCGTATTGTCAAAACCGGTAGCTACTATTTCCTGAGCCGCCCGCGTCGCTTTGGTAAAAGTTTGCTCATATCTACGCTCGAAGCTTACTTTCAAGGCAAAAAAGAGCTGTTCGAGGGGCTTGCCATGGAAAAGCTGGAAAAAGACTGGATCAAGTATCCCATCCTGCATTTAGACCTGAATGCTAAAAAATTTGATACAACAGACGATTTGCTTCGCCTTATAGATCGCCAGTTTCTCATCTATGAAGAGAAATATGGATCTTCCCCATCAGACGAAACGATAGATGACCGTTTTGTCACACTCATCCGGAAGGCTTATGAAAAGACGGGGCAAAAAGTGGTCATTCTGGTAGACGAATATGATAAACCTTTGCTGCAAACCATAGAGAATACTGCTTTACAAAATGAATATCGTGAAACTTTAAAAGCTTTCTATGGCGTAATGAAATCAATGGACGGCTACATCCAGTTCGCCATGTTGACGGGAGTAACCAAATTTGGCAAAATCAGCGTATTCAGCGACCTGAACAATCTGGACGATATCTCCATGCGCGAACCTTATGTCAACATCTGCGGCGTTTCCGAACAGGAGATACACGACAATCTGGAAGAAGAGCTTCACGAGTTGGCACATGCGCAAGCAATGACATATGAAGAAACATGTGCCAAACTCAAAGAGTATTACGATGGCTATCACTTTGCAGAAAACACAATAGGCATCTACAATCCGTTCAGCCTGCTCAATACATTCAAATATAATAAGTTCAGCAACTATTGGTTTGAGACAGGCACCCCCACCTATTTGGTAGAACTGTTAAAACAAAGCCATTACAATCTGGAGCGCATGGCTAATGAAGAGACCAATGCAGATGTATTAAACAGTATTTATGCAGATTCGTCGAGCCCTATTCCTGTCATTTACCAGAGCGGCTATCTGACGATCAAAAGTTATGACGAAGAATTTGGTACTTACCAGTTAGGCTTTCCTAACCGGGAGGTGGAAGAAGGGTTTGTACGATACCTGATGCCTTTCTATACAAATGTCAATAAAGTTGAGTCTCCTTTCGAAATACAGAAATTCGTCAGTGAAATACGTAAAGGTCAGCCAGATGCTTTTTTGCGTCGCCTGCAAAGTTTCTTTGCCGATACGCCTTATGAACTGGTCCGCCAATTGGAACTACATTACCAGAATGTACTTTTCATTGTCTTCAAATTAGCCGGCCTTTATACCCAAGTAGAGTACCACACCAATATGGGGCGTATCGATTTAGTATTGAAAACCAATGACTACATTTATGTCATGGAGTTCAAATTAGAAGGGACAGCTGAAGAGGCTTTACAACAGATAAACGAGAAGCATTACGCGCTGCCATTCGCAACCGATCCTCGGAAACTATTCAAGATCGGCGTGAATTTCAGCAATCAGTTACGGAATATTGAACAGTGGATAATTGAAGAAAACTAACACATAAAATATTATATTCAAAACAAAGGGTACATACTCATCTCCACAAAATTAATCATATGAAAAGTCTTATTTATTCATTATTCTTATTTTTATCTTTCTATTGTAGTGCTCAAGACAGTATCAAAGTTGCCGGATATGGTTCCATGTCAAGCCTTCCGTTTCAACCGACTGAGAAAGAAAATATTGCTCATTTCGAATTTAGTCACTTCGCGAAGAATATGACTTTGGAAGTTACGTTATGGAGCTTTCAAGATAACATTGAAAATATGAATAAGGCCGTTATTTTTCATGAGTCATTGGATATAAAAGAAAATCCGAGGGTCGATCTTATAATCAAACAAAATGAGAATAGCCAGATAGAGATATGTTGTAATTTCATTGGAAAGTTTTTTTCAGTTCATCCTTTGAAATCAAATACTCAAATCGCCCCCTATATAATTAAATCCCTTCCCAAAATGAAAGATAAAGTTGCTCCGATCATATTATTTGCACCAAAAGAAGATAATATAGGACAAAAGACATTGAATAAAATAACAACCCTACAAGAATTTGACATTAAAAAAGAAGAGGCGATTCTGAAAGAATTATTATCCCAAACAACTTCTTTCAAAATACTAACTTACCAATTAAAAGAGAAATGAGAATAAGATTCTATATAGCAATTCTTCCGATTTTATTAATATGTTCTTGCAAAAAAGAGTCCGGAACAGTCAAGGAAACAGTCCTCTTCACAAAAGATAATTTTAAGCAAACGACTTCTTTGAAAGGTGAAATATTGAATATAGATACTCTTTGGAAGCCCATTCGAATTTGGGTATGCGATTCCTCTTTAGTGAGTGTTGATATGTATTGTGACTATTTTGCACAAATCTATGATAAGAAAAATGGTCGTAAAACAACTGAAAACATTCCACGAGGAATCGGCCCAGGAGAATTACTAAATTGTTGGTCTTTACAATTTTATCCGGATAGGGTTTGGGCGTTCGATATGCAACAGGCTAAAATGGAAGCATATAGTATTCCCGATTTCCTCAAGAGAAAACATATTTCTCCAATTCAATCGGTCAAATTTAAGAATGGTGCACCAACCAGTGTTGCCGTATTGCCCGATGGATCTTTTTTATGCTCGGATTTAAGCGATTCTAATAATTTGGTGACACGTTTTGATGCTTCTGGAAATAAAGACAATCAATTACAGACAAAATTCCCGGAAGTGTCGACAAATAATATACCGGATAATCTAAAAAAACGTTTTTGGGAAAACAGGATATATTATAACCCACATAATGATAAAATCATTATTTTTTATACTTATTCCGATCTCATTGAAATATACAATTCTGATATGCAGCTTATACAGCGTATACAAGGACCTGATAATTTTATCCCTGTTTTAGGAAACCGAAAAGTAGATGATCATGATTTCGCATACATTATTCCTGAACAGACCAAATTTTCATATCTATTCGGCGTATTGACTGATTCTGAAATCTGGGCTTTATATTATGGCATATCCCCTCAAAAAGGAGAAGAAATGCAGCGTACCCTATTCGTTTTTGACTATCAGGGAACACCGCTACAACACTACGAATTAGACACACCGATTACTTTTTTTTCTGTAGATCCAGTAGAAAAGTGTATTTATGGGCTTTCCGAGCAACCGGACCCGGTGATTATAAGGTTTCAATATTAAGCTGATAGCCTGAATTAGGTATATTGTCAATAGACAACTCCGGGAAATCCTTTAAATCATCTCGCAAACGCTGTATTGTTTGCGTCATAGATTTCTTTATCGCTTGGTTCAATTCCTTATTTTTTTCGTTCGATTCGTCTTCGTTCAAAGGTCGCTCCAACACATTTTTACAAAAATCAGAGTAACTGATAGTATGATCCGAAGCTCCTAAAAAACGAGAAAAAGCGCGTAAACGATTTCTTTTCAGACAAACCTCATGATCCTGTTTCTTCAATACTCCTGTTTTCTCATTAAAAAAGATGCCCGATGCTATCTCTTTCCACTCTGATGCATCCAATGAGATCACAGCCGGTACTGGTGGGACAAAACTAATAACTTCCTTATATTCTACATTTTTACGCCGTCGCCATATAAACATCAATATAATAGGAACAAACCATAATAAAACCAGCCCCCAGATTAAAGGCATCTGACTAATTAAATAGGAACGGGAGAACGAGACATACGCCTGTAATTTTATTTGTTTCGGATCATGCTCTACTCCAAAAACAACAGGGTCCAAAGCTATTCCTGCTTGGCATAATGATTTATTCGAACAACTCACAAGACTGTCGCCCTGGAAAAAAGAGACAGCAGTTTGAGCGACTATGTTTTCACTTTTAAGTTCCTCTTGAAAAAGACTGTCGAGAGTAAAGGCGCGATTGGGATTTTTAAAGGCTAAGTACATCTGGAAATTCCACTCTCTTCTATGGGACAAAGTAAGACTATCCGTTTTCTTATCTCTTTTATATATAGCTTTCCCCTTTTCGGTTTCGATAACAGTAGATTCTGAAGATGCTCTAGCACTGGATTTCGATATAGAAACAAACTCTGGTTGCATAAGTCCTTTTTCTTTATCCACAGCATGATTAAATATATAAACAGTTTTAAGGATCTGCTCATTTTCAATTTGAAAAAAATAACGGTAGGATAAAAACACGATCAATATCGTTAAAATAAGCATAGCTGCAACAGCAATAATAGATCTGTTTTTTTCCATTTTCATTTCATTTTGTGATACAAAAGTACTTAAATCAGTAATCCAAATCAACACTTTGGATACATTTCATTGGAAACACCTAAATGTTTCCATATTTAGTTGACAATCTTAAATCAGGAGATTACTTTTGCAGAAAACAAGAATAGTTATGAAAAAGAAAACACTATTAAAATTACTTTTCACAGCAAGCTGTCTATTAGCTGCATATAGTCTGTTCTATAATAATGAAACAGCCACATTGAATAAACTGGCATTTCAAAATATAGAGGCATTAGCTAATGGAGAAAACGAAGAATATGTCGAGTGTTTTGGTTACGGATCTATTGATTGCCAAACATTCAAAGTTGAAATGAAAATCACGGGCTTTAGTTTAGAATAATCGTGAAACGTTTTGCATATATATTATTAATAGGTATCAGTGCGATAATCTCCTGTACCGATTCCCCCGGTACTCGCTATCCCCGCCGCTATTCAACTTTTCCCAATGAAAAGGCAATAAGTGCGCGGGTTATCGACCTGGATACTGTTTTTTTCCGCTACCCATTCCGGGTAGCGGTCAAAGACAGTATAGCTATTGTAATGGATTTGCATAACACTGACTATTTTTTTCACGCGTTCACCCATCCCAACTGGAAACATATCGTTTCTTTCGGCAAGCGCGGGGAAGGACCGGAAGAGATGCTTTCAGCGGAAACATTCCAGTTTAACTCGCCTGATTCGATATATGCCCTCGATGCAAACAAAATGCAAATATCGCGTTGGGCTGTCTCTGCTGAAAATTATTCGGCAACAAGACAAGAGGTGATACAATTAGATAAAAGTCTGGTCCGTTCTTTAGATTTCTATGCGACAGATTCCTGTTTTCTAATCCCTGATTATTTAGGAGAACATCGCTATTGGCAAGTCGACTACAGCGGTAAACCAATCAAAAGCATTGGTAAAATCCCTTCTGAAACAGATCTCACGCAGGAAATCCGCCCTGCATTGGCTCAAGCATGGCGCAGTTTTATCGATTACAACCCGCATAATGGCATATTTGCAATGGTCACTCAATTAGGAGAATCCATTGAAATATATAACACCAAAGAAAACACCCATACCGTATTATACGGTCCGAATGGTGAACCCCAATTTAAAAGCGTCAAAGGTGAAGGCTTCCCTACCGGAATTATGGGATTCAGTGATATTGTTGTCACCGATCAACATATCTACAGCGTATTCCAGGGCGTCCGGTTCAAAGACAAATTAGCATCTTACCAACAAGGCAAAAAACCGGAAGACGGAGGGCGTTACATATATGTATTCGATCTGAAAGGTAATCCCATACAAAAATACACCTTAGATAAACCCATATACGGTATTGATGTAAACGAAAAAACAAAAACGATCATCGCCACTTGCGTAGAAAGCGATGAACCAATCATGGAATTTAAAATATAACGATAGATGAAATCACTGTTATACCTATTATCTATACTCTTTTTGTTAACCTCTTGCAAAGAAAACAAAAAAGAAGAAGTTGCCCGACTGGTACAGGAATGGCAAGGGAAAGAGATTGTTTTTCCGAAAAATATCACTTTCACCCGGTTTGTAACTGATACTGTAGATTATCAGATCCCGCAATCCGATTACAAAGTTCTAATTTATGTCGATTCCACTGGCTGTACCAGTTGTAAGCTACAACTCCCAAAATGGAAAGAATTGATTGCTTATACAGATTCGGTTACAGGAAATAATATTCCATTCTTATTCTTTTTCCAATCGAAAGACGACAAAGAATTGCGTTATATTCTGAAACGAGATAATTTTAACCGTCCGGTATGCATTGATCGGAATAGCGAATTGGACAAGCTAAATCGTTTTCCTCAAAATATCACTTTCCAGACATTTCTATTAGATAAGAAAAATAGAATAGTGGTGATTGGAAATCCAATACACAATTTAGCAGTAAAGGACCTTTACCTAAAACAGATCATGGGAATACAAAACAAAGAAACGTTAACGGTAACGACTCTTGAGCCGGAGAAAACCGAGTATGATTTAGGGACAGTTCTAAACGGAACAACCAAAGAACAAACGATCACAATACGGAATGTGGGAACAAATGTTTTTAAACTGAAAGGTTTTACTACTTCTTGTGATTGCACAGAGGCAACTTGCGAATGGAAAGAGTTGCAACCGGGAGAAAACGGAATAATTTCGGTCAGCTACAAAGCGGAACAGCTGGGAGATTTTTACCGGACGGTGGAGATATATGGAAACATTCCGAATAACTCGCTAATGGTGAGTTTTATCGGAACAGTGAAATAAAACAATAACGGGAAAAAGAAAGGAGTTCCTGCCCACAGACTTGCAAACGTTAGCAGAAACTCCAGGACTTTTCCTCATTCAATAACAAATAAAGAAGGAGGTGACGTGCAAAAGTAGTAAAAGCAAACAAAGAAGGTTGGAATCACCCGATCTCAGGAAATGATACTGAGCAAAGATCCAAAAAATAACAGAAATCTATAAATCCCTAAAAATAATACGGAAATGGGAAAGAAAATTTTAGGCGTTATCGCTTTTGCTGCAATCGCCGCAGCTGCTGGCTGGAACTACCAGCAGAATACAAAGCAGAATACAAATGAGGTAGGATTATCAGATTTGGCATTGGCTAATATCGATGCATTAGCAAGATGGGAAGATCCCAATGAAGGAAGTGGAATGAAGAAGCAAACATGCTACAATGGCAATGGAGTTGCTACTGGAGCAAGATGTGTTACTTCGACATCTCACTCTGACGTTTGTCACTATCAAAATGACCAATGGGGAAACTGTAATTAAATAAAGTTCTATAGCATGAATAAATATAAACTTCATTATTTAATAGTAATGGGAATATGCTTTATGGCATGTTCCCAACAAACAAATACCAATAAAACAACCATAGACTTAGATAAAAAAGTTCAAAAGAAAATATTATTTTCTTCCTTTGTTGATTCTATCTCTTACATTCCACTGGAAACAAATGAAGATTGTTTAATTGGTAAAATACAGGATATAATTCTTTCAGATTCGATAATTTTCGTATTAAACGATGAACAAAATACTATATTTCAATTTAATCAAAAAGGGAAATTCATTCGAAAAATTGCTAAAGTAGGGAGTGGACCAAGTGAATACAATATTATCAATCAAATTACTTATAATGCAAAAAGACAAAGTATTTCTTTGGCTTCTTCTAAAATTATAGAATATGATTTGTATGGAAACTTAAAAAATGAGTTTACGCCCCCTTTCCACATTTCCGATTTGTATCAATTCGACAATGGTGATTATCTATTATCTCGCCTTGAAAGGTTAGATGATCCGAGTACACTTCTCGCTTTGGCCGATACTGCTGGACATATCAAAAAAGTGCTTTTCAAAAGAAACTCTAAATATAAAGTTGAATCAACCAATTATTGGGAATTGATACAGTTAAATGATGGTATTCATTTTATCACTCCTCAAATAGAGAATGTTATTTATTCTTATGATGGAGATTCGATAAAGAAAGTTATAGATTTTAACTTATTTCCTCAAATACCATCAGATTTTTATGAGAGTAAACAGGGAACCCCTCTTTTAGGGGATAATTATTATCGAACAATATACAGGGAAAGTCAAAATTGGGTTAATTTGATTTTTTGCACATTAAAAAAGGTCAGGACTCTTTTATATAACAAAAATACGAATCAATATATTCTCGGAGAAGTTTTTGAAAATGACATTGACAACAAAGAGCATATATTCTTCTTGTCTTCTTCGAAAGGGAATACATTTACTAATTATGTTAAAGCTGACAATGAAGAAAATAATCCTGTAATACAGATTTTGCATTTAAAGCCCTAAATTTAGAATATGGTCAAGTACATTCAACTATTTCTACTTATATTTCTAACAGCCTGTTCTTTATATAGTAATAAACAATTAGACTACGCTCTTGATTTTGCGGGGGAGAACCGACATGAACTGGAAAAGGTACTACAACATTACAGTCACGATCCTGAAAAATTGGCTGCCACTCATTTTCTTATCCGAAATATGATTGGCAAACAGGTTATTGACAGTAATTCAATCAGTAAAAAACAACCATTCTTTGATGCTTTTAGTAATTATATTAAACAACATGGCTCATATAAAAACGACATACAATACATCATTTACGATAGCATCAATCAACAATATCCAAATATAGGATCATACCCTCTATATCTTCAGGATTTACAAATATTATCTTCCAACTTCCTAATACATCACATTGATAATTGTTTTCATATATGGAACGAATATCCTTGGTGTAAGAATATTGATACTGAAACTTTCCAAAAATACATTCTTCCTTATACGACTAACAATAGCTATTGGGAACAGGCATTCGACTTCTTTTCCGAAAAATATGCATTGTTAAGAGATACAGTCAGGGATAAATCCTATAAAGAAGTGGGGGAACTCATATCCAACGATATTGATGGAAGTTTTCTCCAAGAATGGACTATTTTCAGAGACAAATATAAAGGATTGCTTCCTACAACATTCAAAAATATAGCATCCGCACAAATGGGAACTTGCTTAGAAGAAAACATATATAAAATAGCTGCATTACGAACGAATGGGATACCTGCTGTATTGAATATGCATCCAGGATGGGGTAATTCAGATTTTCCTCACTTTTGGACTGAAATCATTGGAGATAAAGAAATTGAAAAATTATATGACAACACACAAAGACCTTATTTTTCCGAAAAAGATGCGTTAATTACTAATATGTTCTGGGTAAATGCTTACAATCCATTGGTAAAAGAGGATATAATGCCATTTATTTCTATCCAACATTGTAGAACTGTCCCCAAAGTGTATCGAATCAACTATGAATTGATGAAAAATAGTTTAGTTCTCTCGACTGAAGAGGAAATACCGGATTTCTTTAAAAGCCCAGATATTGAAGACATCACTGACAAATATATAGTATGTAAAAATATTGAAGTTCCCTTGTGGAGTGACCGGCATCCGAAAATGCATATTTATTTATGCAGCTACGATGCTGACAATTGGATTCCGGTAAGTTGGAGCTGCCCGAAAGGGGAACATGCATTCTTTGAAAAAATGGGTGTCAATATGCTTTATTTGCCGGCTTACTATGATAATGGGGCTATTCTACCGGCTGGAGAGGCTTTTATTCTGACTGCAAATGGTGAGTTAGAATTTCTCTCATCGAAGGAGAGCAGAACCGAGCCTTCCGCTACATTTTATACCAAAACACCCTATCGCATACGTACTGTACTTCAGGCAGCCGATGCAGTAGGCACTCGCTTTTATGTTTGCAACAGAAAAGATTTATCAGATAGTGCGCTTGTTCATACAATAAATGAAATACCTTTTTATGTTGATAGTTTCAACATTCCCGACAATAAAAAATACCGCTATTTAATATGCGATTTCAAAAATGTGAACTCAATAGGATATCCTTTCGGCATAGCTGAAATAAAAGTATATGAAAACAATGATAAATTAGTTGCAGGCGAGTGGAGCGGAACAAAAAACGCTCCTAATTGCACGCTTGATATGATTACGGATGAAGACAGAGTCTCATATTATCAACCAGACACGCAAGAAAAGCAGCAACAAATCATATTTGAAATGAAGCAACCCTGCAAAATCGAAAAAGTCGAATTCTATCCGAGAAGTGACGACAACAGAATTGTCACAGGAGAATTATATGAATTATTCTATTGGGACAAGAAATGGATTTCATTAGGTCAGCAATATGCAAAAGAAAACAAGCTGACATACCACGACATACGAAAAAATGCTTTATTCCGCATACATAACCATACCAGAGGAAAGGAACACAGACCGTTTACTTATGAAAACAGGAAACAGGTTTGGTGGTAATAGAGAATAAAGATAAATCGTAGCAATGACATTTATAAAGAACATATTCAACTGGGGAATAAACTTATTATTGATAAGTTTCACTCTTGCCGCTCTTTGGCTTTTTTGCCAAGTCTTCCTCTTCACCTCCTTCCGCATCCCCAGCGATTCGATGGAACCGGAACTGATAGAAGGAGACGCCATACTGATCTGGAAACCGGTATTGGGGGCACGGCTTTTTAATCTGCAAGCGACCATGCAGCTTAAACAGGTCGATATTCACCGTGTGCCCGGATTCCGGAAAGTTAAAAGGAATGATGTGCTGGTTTTTAATTTTCCTCACCCTAACGGATGGGATAAGATCGAGATGCACATCATGAAATATTATATTAAACGGTGCATCGGATTACCGGGAGACACTTTGTCGATCCGGAACGGGATGTTTCAGGTCGGCGGGGTCGATACGCCATTAGGAAACATTGACTCACAACGAAGAGTCGGACAGACTTTGCCGGGAGAATTTCCCGACGGGGTGTATAAAAGTTTTCCGTTCGACTCCATTATCGGGTGGAACATTCAAAACTTCGGCCCGCTCTATATCCCGAAAACGGGTGACGAGTTGCCGATGAACCGGACAAACTATCTCTTATATCGCAAACTGATCGAATGGGAACAGAAAGGTTCGCTTAAATACCAGGATTCGGCTGTCTTTCTAAACGGGAAGACGATTGAATCATATCGCTTCCAAAAGAACTATTACTTTATGGCAGGGGATAAAGGTGCAAATTCGCAAGATTCACGCTACTGGGGTTTGTTGCCGGAAGAGTATATCGTTGGGAAAGCCGTACGCATTTGGAAGTCAGTCGCCCCCTATACAAAGAAGTTCAGATGGGACCGTTTTCTGAAAAAGATCGAATAAAAAACGGACTTGCATGAAAATAAAATACATGAGCATGAAACTAAAATTCCATAGGCATGAAATTCCGATTGCACTGGCATCCGTTTGTGGGGCGATGCTGTTGTGTACGCCATTGGTTGCCGACAGCGGACTGGCAAACGGGTTGGTGATGGGAAAAGTGCTCTGGTTTCATCTTGTTATGCTGTTTATGGCGGTTTGTACGATCGGAACGGTTTGGATAAAAAGCAAAAAAGCGCTTTCGTTCTCATTGCCGGACGGACTGCTGATCGCTTTTACAGGAATAATGCTGGCGACATACGACTGGCAACTGAATCCCGAATCGGAGAAGCTGCTCTTTGGCGGGCAGTTATTGGCCTTGTGGTTCCTGCTGCGTTATTTTCTGACGGAATATCCTCCCCTGAAATTCTTTTTTCTGCTTGTACTGATGCTTACCGGATTGACCGAAGCGGTCTGGGGAATGCAGCAATTGCATGGTTACAGCTATTCCAATCACTCGCTTTTCCGGCTGACAGGTTCTTTCTTTAATCCGGGTCCCTACTCCGGATACATCACGGTCGTATTGCCGGTTTGCCTGTGGGCGGCCTTGCGGTTTCAACGGCTGATGCACTATTTTGCCTGGATATGTGTCGGAGCGATCTTGATTGTTTTGCCTGCCGGAATGAGCCGGTCGGCGTGGATAGCGGCGATTGCGGCATGCGGATGGGTTTATTGGGTGGAACGGATCGGATGGGAAAAGACAAAAGCCGTATATATAACGTATCGAAAGGCTGCTGTTCCATTTATTATAATTGTTGCCATCCTGGCCGGCAGTGCTGTGGTTAGCGTTTACGGGATGAAACAGGACTCGGCAGACGGGCGGTTATTGATGTGGAAAATAACAGGAAAAGCGATAGCCGAACATCCGGGCGGCACGGGATTGGGCAGCTTCCCGGCGGCTTATGCCGGGACACAGGCGGAATATTTCGGGACGGGAGCAGCGACTGACAAAGAGAAGCTGGTGGCCGGATGTCCGGAATATGCGTTCAACGAGTATTTGCAGATCGGACTGGAACAGGGGATCGGGGGATTGATCGTGTTTGTGTTATTGCTGGGGAGTATTTGCTATTGCGGGATAAAAAGCGGACAAAACGGGGCGGTCGGCGGGATACTCGCGCTGGCGGTATTTGCGGTGTCGTCGTATCCGTTGCAGTTGCCGTCGTTTTGGATAGCGATAGTGTTCTTGGGGGCAATATGCGCGACGAAAAATAACACACGCCCTGCTCCTTCTCGAGAGGGAAAAAGATACTACCAAATGCTATTGACAAAAGCGGGAATCGTGATTATAGCATTGACGGGTATCATTATTTTCTCCATACAAAAGGGACAATACGAGGTTTACAAACAATGGGGACGGATGCAGATGCTTTACAATAATAGAGCATACGAATCGGTGGCGGAAGATTATGCGGCACTGCATGACAGACTGAAGCATAAGCCGGAATTTCTGTTTGAGGAGGCGCAATGCCTGAATAAGACGGGGCAATATGCAGCTGCCGTACAGGTGTTGGAACGGGCGAAGCAACTTAGCGGAGATCCGATGATCCGCTATATGATCGCGAAAAACAGGCAGGCGGCCAAAGAGTTCCAAGAGGCTGAAAAAGAGCTGCTGCACGCAATCGAAATACTGCCCGAAAGGCTGTATCCTTACTATCTGCTGGCCAAGTTATATGCAGAACCGGATTTCTATCAGCCGGACAAACTTCAGGCTGCCACCTACGCCGTTCTGACCAAAGAACCGAAGGTCGAAAGCAGGGCAATTATGGAGATGAGAGAAGAAATAAAAAAGATATTAGAAAAAAAGTAATTACGAATCACTCGTAATTAAAATATGTTTGTATATTTGCGAAACGACAACTTTGATAAAAACGAGAAGATATATGAAATACTACAAATTGTTTGCGATACTGATTCTGGCCGGAATGATGGCTTGCTCCGGTGAAAAGAAAGAAAAGGATGCCGGAGAAAACGTGGAAACGGTTTTGCCGGACGAGCCGAACGAAGTAACCGTGATGCCGCTGAAAACGACCGATTTCAACCACGAGTTGATCAGTAACGGCAAACTGTCCGCACGCGGCTTTGTCGACCTGAAATTCGAATCGGCGGAACCGATCGCTGCTATCTATGTAAAAAATGGCGACCGCGTGACCAAAGGGCAAAAGTTAGCGGAACTGTCGACCTTCCGTCTCACAAACAAAACGGCACAAGCCAAAGACGCACTCGAACGTGCCAAGCTGGAACTGCAGGACGTATTGATCGGGCAGGGATACAAGTTGGAAGATTCTACCAAAGTGCCGCCTGCAACCATGCAGCTGGTCAGGGTGAAAAGCGGATATGATCAGGCCTTGATCAGCTATCAGCTTGCCGAATATGAACAGCGCAATGCTGTCTTGACCGCTCCGTTCGACGGCATTGTGGCCAATCTGTTCGCCAAACAATTCAATACGGCTTCAACATCCGATGTTTTCTGCTCTATCATAGACACCCGCACACTGGAAGCGGCCTTCACCGTTCTGGAAAGCGAACTGCCGCTGATCAAAGCAGGCGACCGGGTGGAAGTCGTACCTTTTGCCCTGTCCGAAATCATGGCGGAAGGACGTATTTCCGAGATAAATCCGTTGGTGGATAAAGACGGAATGGTACAGGTGAAAGCTGCCGTAAGCGACAAAGGTAAACTGTTCGAAGGGATGAATGTACGGGTAAGCATTCATCGCTCGTTAGGAAAACAGCTGGTTGTTCCGAAAAGCGCCGTAGTACTCCGCTCCGGAAAACAGGTCGTATTCACATTGACTGACAACAAGGCGTATTGGAATTATGTACATACCGGTTTGGAAAATGCTGACAGCTACACGATAGTTGACGGGCTAAAAGAGGGCGATATCGTAATCACAAGCGGAAATATCAACTTGGCACACGAGGCACCGGTGAAGGTGGTCGACAATTGAGAGTTGAAAGTTGAGAGTTGAAAGTTCATAATCTACAATTCATAATTCTAATACATGATAAAGTTTCTACTACAACGTCCTATCGCGGTACTAATGGCTTTCACGGCTTGCTTTATCGTGGGGTTGGTTACCTACTTCACCATTCCGGTGTCGTTGTTGCCAGATATTGCAATCCCGGAAATTACCGTACAGGTATCCGGGCAGAATACATCGGCACGCGAGTTGGAAAACACAGTAGTAAAAACCATCCGCCAACAGTTGATGCAGGTTGCCAGCCTGCGCGATATCCACAGTGAGACACGCGACGGAGCTGCCATCATACGCCTCAACTTCGATTTCGGGACCAATACGGATCTGGCTTTTATCGAAGTAAACGAAAAGATAGACGCTGCCATGAACTACCTGCCGCGTGAAGTGGAACGTCCGCGGGTAATCAAGGCAAGTGCAACCGATATTCCGGTGTTCTGCCTGAACCTGACTTTAAAAGGGGAAAGTGGAAAGGTGAAAGGTGAAAATGAACAAGCTTTCCTCGATCTCTGCCAGTTTGCTGAAACGGTTATCAAACGGCGGATCGAGCAGTTGCCCGAAGTGGCAATGGTCGATGTGACCGGTATCCTGAAACGGCAGTTGCAGATCGTACCGGATATGAAGCTGCTGAAAATGTCAGAGATCACACTTGACGATCTGGAGACTGCGTTGACTTCCAATAATATCGAACCGGGCAGCATGACCGTACGCGACGGATATTACGAATACAACATTAAATTCTCGACCCTGCTGCGTACACCCGAAGATGTGGAAAACATCTATATCCGCAAAAACAACCATATTTACCAGCTAAAAGACCTGGCACGCATATCTGTCGTTCCGGAGAAAGAGACCGGCGCATCCCTTTCCAACGGGAAACGGGCGGTTACGCTGGCTGTGATCAAACAGGCGGACGAGAATATGGACAATATGAAAGAGGCGCTGAAAGAGGTGACGGATTATTTTGCTACGGTCTATCCGGATATCGAATTCAATGTGAGCCGTAACCAGACGGAACTGTTGGACTATACTATCTCGAACCTGAAACAGAACTTATCATTAGGTTTCCTGTTCATTTGTATCGTGGCAATCCTGTTCTTGGGGGACATCAAGAGTCCGGCGGTAATCGGGTTGAGTATGGTCGTGAGTTTGATTATCAGTTTCCTGTTCTTCTATCTGTGCAAGATGTCCCTGAATATCATCTCTATTTCCGGTCTGATCCTGGCTTTGGGTATGATGATCGACAGTTCGATTATTGTAACCGAAAACATCATGCAGTACAGGGCACGCGGAGATTCGCTGGAAGAGGCTTGCCAAAAAGGAACGACTGAAGTGATCACGCCGATGCTGAGTTCGACCTTTACGACAATCGCCGTATTCGTCCCGTTGGTTTTTATGAGCGGAATAGCCGGAGCGATCTTCTTCGACCAGGCTTTTGCCGTAACAGTCGGACTGATGGTTTCCTATTTTACGGGAATCATGTTGTTGCCGGTGCTTTACAAACTGGTATATAGTATCCCGGATATCAAACACAAGGGATTCAATATGCGGATCAACAACCTGGTCAAAGAACATACATTGGACCGCTTCTATGACGGCGGAGTCGATTTCATATTCCGCCACAAGAAGGTTGCCCTGATTCTTACTGCCATTACAATACCGCTTTGCGGCCTCCTGTTCTACGAAATTCCCAAAAGCCGTATGCCGGAGATCGACCAGAACGAATTGATCGCCCATGTGGAATGGAACGAAAACATCCATATTGACGAAAACAGGAGCCGGATAAACCAGTTGACGTCATCCGTCAATGACAGGGTGACAGAACATACAGCCTACGTGGGACAACAGCAGTTCCTGTTGAACCGTGACCAGGAAATGTCGGCTTCGGAAAGCGAAATGTATTTCAAGACGGAAAAACCGGAAGGGATCGCTCCCTTGCAGAAATCCGTCGAACACTGGATCAAGACGCATTATCCGATGGCGGTAATCTCGTTCTCCCCGCCTGTCACTGTCTTTGAAAAGCTATTTGTCACCGGAGAAGCGGATATTGTTGCCGAGCTTTATTCACACAACAAGACTGAGGCTCCGGACGCATCCGTGCTCCGTAAGATAGAACGGCAGATAGAGGCGAGAACCGGACATGCTCCTGTCGGTATTGCTTTCGACAACCAGCTGAACATTACGATAGACCGACAAAAACTCTTGCTTTACAATGTCGATTATAATGAGGTGTACCGGTTACTGAAGACAGCATTCAAAGAGAATGAGGTGGCGACGCTCCGCTCCTACCAGCAATATCTGCCGATCGCACTCGCCGGAGAGGGACAGACGGTAAACGAGGTTTTACAAAAAACACTGGTCCACACGGTTCCCGATGCGGATGGAAATGTAAGATACGTACCGTTACAATCATTGGTACACGTCACTCCGGGTGAAGATTTGAAAACAATCACTGCCGGAAAGAACGGGGAATATATCCCTTTCAGTTTCTATGATGTCGATAAGGCGGATCAGCTGATGGACGGTGTCAAGAAAGAAGTTGAGAAAAACTGGGATATAGACTTCTCCGGAAGTTTCTTCTCCAACCAGCAGATGTTGAATGAGTTGGTGGTAATCCTTTTCATCTCGATCCTCCTGATGTATTTTATCCTGGCGGCGCAGTTCGAAAGTTTCCTGCAACCGCTGATCGTATTGCTGGAAATTCCGATCGACGTGGCCGCATCCTTGCTGGTGCTCTGGATATGCGGGCATACCATGAACCTGATGAGTGCCATCGGTATCGTTGTTACCTGCGGTATCATCATCAACGACTCCATCCTGAAACTGGATGCCATCAACGAGCTCCGGAAAGGCGGGGTTCCGCTCATGGAGGCCATACATGAAGCCGGGCGTCGACGTTTGCGTCCCATCATCATGACATCATTAACAACCATATTCGGAATGGTACCGCTGCTCTTCACCTTCGACATGGGTAGCGAACTGCAAAAACCGCTATCCATTGCCATGATCTCGGCCATGTTCATCGGTACGGCAGTCAGCCTTTTCGTTATCCCGTTAATCTATTGGTTCATTTACCGCAAACACGATGTGAGAACAGTTGAAAGTTGAAAATTGAAAATTAAAAGTTATGAACAACAAGTTTGTACACAGGTATAAATACATAATCACATTGTTAATGCTTTTATGTATGCTTCCGGGAAAGGCACAGCTCACGCTGACACTGGAACGGACAATAACGTTGGCGGCAGACAGTTCGCTGGATGCTTTCCGCTATAAGAACATGTATCTGGCTGGGTACTGGCAATACCGGACCTATAAGGCGGGACGTTTGCCGAGTCTAACCCTGAACCTGACACCGGCACAATACCGGCGGTATTTTACACAACGATACGATTCGGAAAACGATATCGACGTGTATAGAAAACAGCAATCGCTTTATGCCGGCGGCCAATTGGAGGTTCAACAGAACTTCGACCTCCTGGGCGGTACGTTCTACCTGGATACGGATCTGGATTATATGCGTTATTTCGGTAACGAAACCTATAACCAGTTCTCGACTGTCCCCGTACGCTTAGGTTACCAGCAAGACTTGTTAGGCTACAATGCCTTCAAGTGGGAACGGAAAATCGAGCCGCTGAAATACGAGAAAGTAAAGAAAGAACTTCTTTATAACGTGGAACAGATGAGCGAGCAGGCAACAACCTATTTCTTCGCCTTAGCGATGGCGCAAGTAGAATACGACCTGGCCAAAGAGAACGTTGCCACTACGGATACGCTGTACCGGACAGGGCAGGAACGCCACAAAATCGCTTCCATCAGCCAGGCGGACCTGCTGACATTGAAACTCGATGCCGTAAATGCCCGCAATACCTTGAAAAATGCTGAAATTGCATTGAAGCGCGCCATGTTCAGCCTGGCGTCTTATCTGAACTTCGACAAGAACACGGAAATACGCCTGCGCCTGCCGAGCCGCCCGCGCGATATGGAAATATCGGTAGACAAGGCGCTTGAACTGGCACGCGAGAACAACCCGACTTTCCTGGACCTCCGTCAACAGATATTGGAAGCACAGCAACAGGTCGACAAGACCAAGAAAGAAGCGATGTTCAACGCCCAGATCAACGCCAGTGTCGGCTTCAACCAGGTCTCCAGTAAGATCCAGGATGCTTATAAGAACCTGCAACAACAGGAGATAGTCTCCCTGTCTGTTTCGATTCCTCTCGTGGACTGGGGCGTCAGGAAAGGGAAACATAATGTTGCCAAAAACAACCTGCTTGTGACAGAAACCTCCGCCAAGCAGCAGGAACTGACCGTCGAGGAAGATGTGATCATGACCGTCGGCGACTTCAATATCCAGCAAGCCCTGATCGCAAGCGCTGAAGAAGCGGTGGATCTGGCCGAAACGGCTTATAGCGAAACCAAACAGCGTTTCATGATCGGCAAGGCAGACATCAACAGCCTTACCCTTTCACTGAACCGCCAGCAGGAAGCACAGCGCAATTACATTTCAGCTTTGCAAAACTATTGGTTGAGCTATTATAAGATCAGGAAGCTGACCTTGCATGATTTTGAGACGGGCGTTTCGCTTGCGAACGAGTTCGACTATAAGAATGGGTTGTAAATAAAAGAAAAGAATGAGTGCATCTCCTAAAATATCCTCTTTTACCATCATCGTCACCTTCCTTTGTGTGGCAATGGCGGGGATTGCCTTTATACCACTATTGCCGATCAAGCTGTCGCCATCGCGCACCTTGCCGCAATTGACCATCAGCTACAATATGCCGGGAAACTCGGCACGCGTGATAGAGATGGAGGTGACTTCGCGTCTGGAAGCCATGCTGGCGCGTATCAAAGGGATCAAGGAGATCAATTCCACATCCGGAAACGGTTGGGGATATGTCACGCTCGAACTGGACAAACACACCAATATAGACGCCGCCCGTTTCGAGGCGTCGACCATCATCCGCCAGACATGGCCCAGCCTGCCGGACGGATTGAGCTATCCGGTCCTGGAGATGAGTCGCCCGGACGATAAGGAAGTGCGCCCGTTTATGAGCTATACGCTAAACGCCGCAGCCACTCCTATTTTCATCCAGCGTTTTGCGGAAGACCAGATAAAACCCCGTCTCAGCGGTATTCCCGGTATTTACCGGATAGACGTCAGCGGGGCCACGCCCATGGAATGGAGACTTGAATATGACAGTCGCCAGCTGGCAACATTAGGCATCAGTATTGCTGATATACAAAGGGCTATCAGCCAGTATTACCAAAAGGAATTCTTAGGGACCGGCAACGTAAAAACCGAATTGATGACCTCATGGATTCGCCTCGCCCTGATCCCGGAAAGCGAAAAGGACGGGTTCGAGCCGTCGCTTATCACTGTCATGAATAAAGACGGCAAACTGATCCGTCTGGACCAACTCCTGAAAGTAACCCGTCAGGAAGAGGCTCCACAAAGATACTACCGTATTAACGGGCTGAACTCCATCTACCTGTCCATCCGAGCCGAAGAGACAGCCAACCAGCTCGAACTGGCCAAACAGGTCAAAGCAGAAATGGAACACATCCGCGCCCTGCTACCTCCCGGATATGAAATACATACCAGCTATGACGCAACCGAATTTATCCAGGACGAGTTGAACAAAATTTATATCCGTACGGGACTTACGGTCTTGATCCTGCTGATCTTTGTCTTGCTGATCACACGGGAACTTAAATATTTGCTATTGATCGTGATCAGCCTTTCGATCAACCTTTGCATCGCTGTTATCCTCTACTACTTGCTGGGGTTGGAAATGCAACTTTATTCGTTGGCCGGCGTCACAATCTCGCTCAGCCTTGTGATAGACAACACGATCGTCATGACGGAACATATCCGGAACCGGCATAACCGGAAAGCAATCCTGTCCATTCTGACCGCTACGCTGACAACGATGGGGGCACTGGTTATCATCTTCTTCCTGGATGAAAAGATACGCCTTAACCTGCAGGATTTCGCAGCGGTTGTTATCATTAATCTGGGTGTTTCTTTGTCGATTGCCCTGTTCCTGGTTCCCGCCCTGATCGACAAGATGAATCTGGAATGGAAAAAAGGAAGCCAGCATAAGGAGATTCAAACAAGGACTTCCGGTTCCCCGAACAGCTTTATGTACCGACTCAGAAAAAGGACAAACCGTTTCCTCAAACGCTTCCCGGTCTATTACAACCGCTGCTACCAATGGCTAATCAATTTTCTTTGCAACTGGAAGAAGCTCGCCTGCTTCGTCCTGCTGTTGGCATTCGGTCTTCCGGTCTTCCTGCTGCCGGAGAAAATAGAATACGACACGAAAGATAAAAAGAAAGTGTACACAGCGACCGATTCCATGATGATCGAGAACTACAACAAGTTCGCGGCTAACGAAACCTATAAAGAAAAAGTCAAACCGATTATCGACAAAGCATTAGGAGGAACCTTGCGCCTGTTTGTCCAGAAAGTATATGAGGGAAGCTATTTTACGCGGAACGAAGAGACTGTGTTAAGCGTCAGTGCCTCGCTTCCGAACGGGACGACTCTGGCCCAGATGAATAACCTGATGAGCCGTATGGAAGCCTACCTAAGCACGTTCAAAGAGATACGCCAGTTCCAGACAAGCGTCTACAGCGCCCGCCAGGGTGGCATCAGCATCTACTTCACGAAAGAAAGCGAACGGAGCGGCTTCCCCTATACCCTGAAAAGCAAGATTATCAGTAAAGCCCTCGAATTGGGTGGCGGTAGTTGGAATGTATGGGGATTGCAAGACCAGGGATTCAGCAACGACGTACGGGAAGGTGCCGGTTCTTTCCGCATCGAGATGTACGGCTACAACTACGACGAGCTTTACGACTGGGCCGAACAGTTGAAGGCCAGGTTGCTCACCTACCGCCGTATCAAAGAAGTCCTGATCAATTCGGAATTTTCCTGGTGGAAAGACGATTACCAAGAGTTCTACTTCAATCTGGACAAAGCCCGCCTGGCACAGGAAAACATACAGCCGATCGAGTTGTTCGCCTCTTTGAACCCGGTCTTCGGGAAAGACATTTATAGCGGGACGATCGTGATGAAAGATGAAACGGAAAAGCTGAAACTCACCTCCCGCCAGTCACAGGAATACGATGTATGGAGTATGCAGAACGTCCCGCAAAGCATCAAAGGCAAGCCTTACAAGCTGGCCGAACTGGCAACCGTCGAAAAAGGACAGATGCCACAAAAGGTTGCCAAAGTAAATCAGCAATACCGCCTTTGCCTGCAATACGAATATATCGGCGCCGGAAATCAGGGGAATAAGATACAGGAACGGGAGTTGAAAGAGTTCAATGCCATCCTGCCAATGGGCTACACGGCTAAATCGGATAGCGCTTACTGGTACTGGGACAAGAAAGACAACAAGCAATACCTGTTGTTGCTGCTTATCATCGTCATTATCTTTTTCACGACCAGTATCCTGTTCAACTCGCTGAAACAACCGTTGGCCGTTATCTTCGTGATACCGATCTCTTATATCGGCGTGTTCCTCACATTCTACTGGTTCAAGCTGAATTTCGACCAGGGAGGGTTTGCCTCCTTCGTCCTGCTATGCGGTATTACAGTGAATGCCAGTATCTATATCCTGAACGAATACAACCAGATACGACTGCGCAAGCCGTTGATGTCGCCTTATAAAGCCTATCTGAAAGCATGGAATGCGAAGATCACTCCGATCTTCCTGACAGTCGTTTCCACCATTTTAGGTTTTATACCGTTTATGTTAGGTGAAGGCAAAGAAGCCTTCTGGTTTCCGTTGGCCGCCGGGACAATCGGGGGACTTATCATGTCTATTCTGGGCATTTTCCTCTACCTGCCGATCTTCACTTTGAAAAAACAACCGAAGCCTTGACTTCCATTTTAAAAAAAACAACAGTGGTTTATCCTCCAAATATTTGTGTTCCTATTATTTATAAATTGTCAACAAAATGTCACATCCAGACCTCCGCATTGGAACAAAGTAAAACCTACTTTTGCCACTTCGATTAATCTTTTTTTTCAAAAGGGAAACTCACAAGCTCCCCTTTTTGTTTTATAGGGTATATTTGTTCACTCCACTTCCTGTTATCTGCCTGGCAATAGCCTGACAGGTTGACTATGAGAAAATTCCTGCCCGTTTTACCCATAGATTGCGGATAGTTTGTTACCAATTTAAATATAAAAAAGAACATGAACAATTCACTTTACTACCTTCGGTTATTTCTGCTCGCGACGAGCGGAATGTTGCTTTTATGCACAATTTTTGCAATTAATCCTGAACTGGCCAACGGGACTTTCTCCGGAAGGATATGCTGGTTTCATTTTACCGCATTATTATTAGCCGGAAGTGTACTACTTATGGAGTTTACCACCCGAAAAAGCCGTTTTATATTCTCTTTACCGGATGCGCTGCTATTACTTCTGTTCGGTATTGTCTTAATCACTTACGACAAAGACAGGAACCTGCAACCGGAACGTTTCCTTTTTATAGCCCAGCTCATTACACTCTGGTTTATGCTCAGGAGTACGTTACTGGCACATCAGGAACTCCGTCCCTTTTTCATCACAATCATCATATTTACGGGGATCGTTCCGGCCATATGGGGAATCTGTAGTTTCGGGAACAACGAACCCTCCACACACCCTGTTTTCAGGCTACTCCAGATATCTTTAAAGGCGGAACCGTTTTTCGGTTATATCGCAGTCATCTTCCCTATCTGCCTAAGCACTGTACTCCGGTTTAAAGACTGTGATAAGTTCGCCTGGTGGGAATCCCGCACATTTCTGTTCTACTTTTCCGCCTTTGGGGCAATCTTTATCACAATAGCCTTATTATCCAACACGAATCACCCGGCATGGATAGTCGCTATTCTTTCGGGCATCTGGGTTTGCTGGATGAGAATGATCGGGTGGAGACAGACAAAAGAGACCATACAACTGCACAACAAACTTTTTGCCATCTTTTCTATCGTTCTGTTCGTAATCATCACAGCAATCATACTGGCCGGCAACATCCAAAAGTCCCAGGCAGGCGATCGCCGGCTTCTGATCTGGAACATCACGACCAAAGCAATTATGGAGCATCCGATGAGCGGAACAGGAATAGGAGGCTTCCCGACAACATTCGCCCAGGCCCAGGCAAATTACTTCGACACGGGAATCGCTTCCCCTATAGAAAAACAAACGGCAATCTGTCCCCGGTATGCTTATAACGAATACCTGCAAATCGGTGTTGAGCTGGGAATAACGGGGTTGCTCCTGTTTGCCCTTTGGCTGGCTTTCTCCCTGTATTACGGCATCAAGCACCGGCAAATAGGAGCATCCGGCGGCGTATTGGCACTCGGAATATTTGCGTTATTTTCCTATCCGCTCCAACTGCCTGCATACTGGGTCTTACTCATGTTCCTGGCAGTAATCTGCGCAACCAACCCGAAACAGAACGAACAACGCGAACAACGAAACACCCCTTATATCGGAGCTCTTGCTGCCATCATTGCCTGCGTCCTTTTTTATGGGCAGAAAGATTGCTACTATACCTATAAAGAATGGAAAACGCTTAAAGAGCTATATCAAAACAAAGCGTACGAGCAAGCGGCCGACCAATACGCCAACCTATACCAGCAGCTGTATCACCAAGCCGACTTTTTGTATGAAGGAGCGGAATGCTTCAGCCAGACAGGGCGCCATGACATTGCCATCATCTGGTTAAAAAGAGCCTTGCAGCTAAGTGCAGAACCACATCTATATTACGCGATCGCCCAAAACAAAGAAGCGATCCAACAATATGAAGCTGCCGAACAATACTTACTGGATGTCAACCGGATCCTGCCCGAACAGGGATATACCTATTTCCTGCTGGCAAAACTATACGCAGAACCGTCTTTCTGCCATCCGGATAAATTCCGGATAGCAGCCAAAAGGGTTCTAACCATCCAGCCAAGTGCGCAAAACAATATCACAAAAGAGATGAAAGAGGAAATCATCCAAATCCTGAAACACGAAAATACCCCTATCGAGTAACCGGAACGAACCGTACTTTCAGCGTCTCCTTCTGGCCGGCTTTCAGGTCGGCATCGAAAATGATGCGGACAGAACCGGGATTCGGAGCGTCGTAGCTGTGTGACGGGACATTATCGATCACCGAGAAAGAAGCGGAAGAAGGACTGTCAAGAATCAAATGCAGCTTTTTCCCTTCTTTCGTCAGTTCCATCGTATGGGCATCGATCTGTTTCGGAGTGGCGGATGTCACCATCGTCCACCGGACAGAGGCCGGCTTACCGGCAGCCTGTACACGGTCCGTCACCTGCAAATATTGCTCCTTGATTAGGGCCACCTCGCGGGTTGCCTTTTTCAGATCATCCCCGAACAGGGAAGTCATATCCAGGCTGGCTCCTAACTTGGCATCCTTCGTGTAGGTCGCCAGGATAGGGACCGTCCCTTTCACCTGATGCTTCTCACCGTTTACCGTCAGCGTGTTGTGGACAAAGTTGTTATAGCGGAACACATCCCAACGCTGTCCATCCTGATCACCATTCCAGAGGCGCACATTTTCCTTTTCAAGCGAATAGTATTCCTGCATCCCCAAATCCTGCGCCCAGCGTACGCCCAAAGCCTCGAACACGAAAGAACCGGCGTCCATATGGGCATGGTTGGCAGAAGCCGTACCGCCCTTGATCCCGACATAAAAACCTTCTCCCTCATTCCATCCGGTACGGATCAGGGCAACAGGCACCTTCCCGTGTCCGACCCATATTTTCGATGCCGGCGGCGTCACCTCTTCCATGTTGAAATGCGATCCGTAGATCAGGATGATAGGCAGGAAACGTTCTTCCTCGGCCGTGAAATGAGTATCTCCACGCGTCAGAAATATCTTTTCGTTCCACAGCAAAGAAGGGTCGTTCAGCTTGGAAGCATACCAGAACATCGCCGGAAAAGACTGAGTCGTCTCACGCGCATCGCTGAAATTGAAAGCGAGCCCCGTCGTACCCGCCATATACTGCATAAAACGGGCGGAAGGCATAAAACCTTCGGTCGCACACAATCCGCCGTCCGAACCGAGCGCCGACTCCAACGCGGCAATCAGCATGGCATTGAAGCTCGTCCCATATCCCCAATAATTATATCCTTCCGGATAATTACCGTCGGGAGCATACACCTTCATTGACAGAGGAACAGACGACATGGCCCGTTCGATAATCCCCGTCGTCACCTTTGTGTCCGACTCCAAAAGAGCAAGGGCGCCATAGACCAATCCGGTATTGCAAACCTGGTTCCAGTTGTTCTCGGCTTTCAGGAACCAGTTATATTGTTCGTCGTTCGACGGGGCGAAACCTTTCTGCAGGATCGCTTCCCGCGCCAGTTTCTTCGTCTCGGGCGACAACCGGTCATACAGCCAGTCGTAACCGATTGCAACGGCCATCGTCATCTCGCCTACATCCAAAAAGTGCGACGGGTTCCAGTCGTCGAACGAGCAAACGGAAACGATCTCCTGTTCGGCACGCAGCCGGTATTTGTCTTCGCCTGTCATCCTGTACACAAACGAAAGATCGAAAATACGTTTCAAGGCTTCCCGGGAGACGGCCAGCAGGCGGAGGCCTTCCTTCTTATAGGTAAGTGTCGGTTTGATCATCAACCGGTCGGCTTCCCCGACAATCTGGTTATAGACACGCTGCATTTCGGGATTCCCCTCCAAGCTTTTCCGTATATCCTGCTCCTCGCCTTGTTTCATCAACAGGCGGGGATGACTCTCCACGCGGCTGTAATCGAACGTTTGAGCAACGGAATGCATGCCCAGGCACAAAAGCAGGCAGGTTGCAATAAGAAATAATGTTTTGTTCATGGTCTTAAATGTTATTATAGGAAACAAAAATAAAAATAAAAACGAATCACCTCGGGCTCCCGTCCCGTATTTTTCCGCTCCTGTCCCATATTTTTTCAGACAAGGGCGGTTTTTTTTCGGACGGGAGCGAAAAAAAGAGGGTAAAAGCAACGCATCACCGAGGAAGCTATTTTATGTTTAACAGGAGCCTGGCGGTCAATAACCAAAAAGAACCAATCATTATCTTGCACGTTTGAAATATAAGACTTATCTTTGCCGAAATTTTGAAGACAGAGGTTCATGGCACAGAAAGCACATAAGGACAATCCAGCGTACTTTTCCGGTTATATGTCGGACAATGAAGCTCATTTCTTCATTTCTAAGGATTATCGTTTGGTAATATAAGATGCGTTAGTTATTTTTACTAACGCATTTTTTTTGTGCCTCATAATCTGATAAGGCGGTATAACATTCTATAAAATCAATAAATTAAACAACCCAAATTACTATGTCGAAAAGTGGTATCAAAAAGGTGATTGTTCTGGGCTCGGGTGCCCTGAAAATCGGACAGGCCGGCGAGTTTGACTACTCCGGTTCACAAGCATTGAAAGCGCTGAAGGAAGAAGGAATCAGCACAGTATTGCTCAATCCGAACATTGCAACTATTCAAACATCGGAAGGGGTGGCCGATAAGGTGTATTTCCTGCCTATCACTCCTTACTTTGTTGAAGAAGTTATCAAAAAAGAACAACCGGACGGTATCCTGCTGGCTTTCGGCGGACAGACTGCCCTGAACTGCGGAACTGAACTGTACACCAGCGGAACGCTGGCCAAATACGGAGTAAAAGTATTAGGTACTTCCGTAGAAGCGATTATGTACACGGAAGACCGCGACCTGTTTGTAAAGAAACTCGACGAGATAGAAGTAAAGACTCCTATCAGCCAGGCTTGCGAAAACCTGGAAGACGTAGTAAAAGCGGCCTACAAGATCGGTTTCCCGGTTATGATCCGTTCGGCTTATGCCTTGGGTGGCATGGGTAGCGGTATCTGTAAAGACGAAGCGGAACTGCGCGTGCTTGCAGAAAGCGCCTTCGCCTACTCTCCGCAGGTATTGGTCGAAGAATCACTGAAGGGCTGGAAGGAAATCGAGTTCGAAGTGATCCGTGACAAGAACGACCATTGCTTCACGGTGGTAAGCATGGAAAACGTCGATCCGTTAGGTGTACATACCGGTGAAAGTATCGTGGTCGCTCCGACTTGCTCACTGACAGAGAAGGAACTGGACCTGCTGAAAGAACTTTCGACAAAGACGATCCGTCACTTGGGTATCGTCGGCGAATGTAACATCCAATATGCTTTCAACTCCGATACATTCGACTATCGTGTGATCGAGGTGAACGCCCGTCTGAGCCGTTCTTCGGCATTGGCATCCAAGGCAAGCGGTTATCCGTTGGCGTTCGTAGCTGCTAAGTTGGCATTGGGTTACAGCCTTGACGAAATCGGCGAAATGGGTACACCGAACTCTGCCTATAAAGCTCCGGAAGTCGATTATATGATCGTGAAGATCCCGCGTTGGGACTTGACGAAGTTCGTAGGTGTCAGCCGCCAGATCGGTTCGAGCATGAAATCGGTAGGTGAAATCATGTCGATCGGAAAGAGCTTCGAAGAGATCATGCAGAAGGGTCTGCGTATGATCGGACAGGGAATGCACGGTTTCGTGGGCAACAACGACATCACATTCGACAACCTGGACGATGCATTGGCCAACCCGACTGACCTGCGTATCTTCGCCGTTGCCAAAGCACTGGAAGAAGGTTACACGGTTGAACGCATCCACGAACTGTCCAAGATCACGATGTGGTTCCTGAACGGCTTGAAGAATATCGTAGACTATACGAAAGTATTGTCTTCCTATAATAAGATCGAAGACCTGCCTGAAGAGGTACTGAAAGAAGCGAAACGCTTGGGCTTCTCAGACTTCCAGATCGCCCGTTATGTGGAGCATCCGGAAGGCAACATGGAAAAAGAAAACATCCGCGTGCGCAACCTGCGTAAGAAGATGGGCATCCTGCCGAGCGTGAAACGTATCAACACGATCGCTTCCGAACATCCGGAACTGACCAACTACCTGTATATGACATACGACGGCAGCGAACACGACATCGCTTACTATCCGAACGACAAGAGCGTCGTTATCTTAGGTTCGGGTGCATACCGTATCGGTTCGTCCGTAGAGTTCGACTGGTGTTCGGTTAATGCAGCACAGACGGCCCGCAAGTTGGGTTACAAGTCTATCATGATCAACTATAACCCGGAAACGGTTTCAACGGACTACGACATGTGCGACCGCCTGTACTTCGACGAACTCTCGTTCGAACGCGTACTCGACGTGATGGACCTGGAACTTCCGAAAGGCGTAATCGTATCGGTTGGCGGCCAGATTCCGAACAACCTTGCCATGAAGCTGCACCGTCAGAACGTGCCTATCTTGGGAACTTCCCCGCTGTCGATCGACCGCGCTGAAAACCGTCACAAGTTCTCCGCAATGCTCGACACGTTAGGTATCGACCAGCCGCGTTGGGCCGAGCTGACGAGTATGGAAGAGATCGACGGGTTCATCGAAAAGGTGGGCTTCCCGATCCTGATCCGTCCGTCTTACGTATTGTCAGGCGCTGCCATGAACGTATGCCACAGCAAGGAACAGATGATTGAGTTCCTGGATCTGGCAGCCAAGGTATCGAAAGAATATCCGGTTGTCGTTTCCGAATTCCTGCAGGGAGCGAAAGAGATCGAATTCGACGCGGTAGCCATGAACGGCGAAGTGGTCGAATATGCAATCTCCGAACATATCGAGTTTGCCGGCGTTCACTCCGGTGACGCGACACTGGTATTCCCGGCTCAGAAGATTTATTTCGAGACAGCCCGCCGTATCAAGAAGGTCAGCAAGATGATCGCAAAAGAACTGAACATCAGCGGACCGTTCAACATCCAGTTCCTGGCAAAGAACAACGATGTGAAGGTTATCGAATGTAACCTGCGTGCATCCCGCAGCTTCCCGTTCGTATCGAAGGTGCTGAAACGCAACTTTATCGAAACGGCAACCCGTATCATGCTGGACGCTCCATATACCAAACCGGACAAGAGCGCATTCGACATCGACTGGATCGGCGTCAAGGCATCCCAGTTCTCATTCGCCCGTCTGCACAAGGCTGACCCTGTATTGGGCGTGGATATGAGCTCAACCGGTGAAGTAGGTTGTATCGGCGACGACTTCGACGAAGCATTGCTTTCCGCTATGATGGCTGTCGGCAACAAGATACCGCAAAAGAACGTACTCGTTTCTTCAGGGGCTGCCAAGAGCAAAGCCGAACTGCTGGAACCGTGCCATATGCTGGCCGCCAAAGGTTATCATATCTACGGAACAGACGGAACAGCTAAATTCCTGAACGAAAACGGCATCCCTGCAACAGCAGTCTGCTGGCCGGACGAACAGGGCGACCTGAACATCATGGATATGTTCAGCCAGCACGTGTTCGAACTGGTTGTAAATATCCCGAAAGACCACAGCAAGCGCGAGCTGACCAATGGCTATAAGATCCGTCGTGCAGCGATCGATCACAACATCCCGTTGATCACCAACGCCCGCCTGGCAAGCGCCTTCATCGGAGCTTTCTGCAATATGGGAGAAAAAGACATCCAGATTAAGAGCTGGCAGGAATACAAATAATAGAGAATTTAACTATATTTGCCGCTGAAAAGCGGATACAAAGGGCTGTATGCGATCGTGCTTACAGCCCTTTTAATTCTCTACCAAATATAAAACTCGTTTAGACTGCAATGTATAGACTACTGAACATCCTTATTGTTATGCTGTTCACGGCTCATGCCGTGTGCGCTTCAGTAGCTATTCCCTATGTTTTTGTCAAGAACTATACGGTCGACGATTATAAGGCAAGCTGCCAGAACTGGGGCTTTTCGCTGACGCCGGACGGTATGCTGTATGCTGCCAATAACTCCGGATTGCTTGCGTTCGACGGAAATACATGGAAACTGTATTCATTGCCCGGGCAGGAAGAGGTGACCGGCGTAACCTATTACAACGACACGATCTATACACGCAATGCGACCATGTTAGGCGGCTGGACACGCGACACGGACGGTATCCTTCATTATCATCCGCTAACCACCGTTCCGCCGGAAATCAGGTTCGACCCTCCGCCAGTCGAAATACCTTTTACGTTACCGAAAGAAATCGAGGACGCACATCCCAGTGCTTTTGCAACGAACGGAACATACTTCTTTATCGGCACCCTGACGCAAGGATTGTTTATCACCTCGCCCGACGGGACAATTCTCCAACATTTATCTTTGCAGAACCAGTTGCAGGACAATATCGTCCGTTTTATCTGCGTACAGGATTCCCGGCAAATCTGGGTAGCCTTAGATAACGGATTGACCCAAATCACCTTCGAGCCTCCAATCGCGTTGTTGGGTAAAAGAAGTTCGATAGGCAAACTGACCAACGCCGGTCTCGACGGGGAAGAGCTGTATATCCAAACCAATCTCGGCTACTTCAAACGTCCGCTGATAGCGGGAAATGTATTCACCCCGATCAGCGAAACAGAAGCACAGCCTTATCTCAAAACAGAAAAGGCGCCCATTCCCACGATCAAACAGCTATTCCGCGATACGGAAGCGTTGGGCATATTTGCACAGGCCGAACATATCTATCCGGCAGGCGACGATCTTTACTGGCTATCGATCGGCAACGAAGCCGCGCTGTTCCATGTGGCAGACGGCATCGGAACACTAAAATGCCGCCTTCTCTTCGACAACTACAACATGAACCTTGTCACACGAGGCAGGCGGATCATACCCTTGAATGATTCGCTGGTATTGGTTTCCGCCATGCAAGGGACTTTGCTCATTAACATCCGGGAACTGATCGGGAACAGTCTCAGCAGTGCGCCCCTGTCTGTTTCCCAACTGGAATATATCGATTCGTCCGGGAGCCATAATTTGCCGCTCTCTTCCCAAAAGATATCACTCCCGTATAACTTCCAGGAACTTAATGTCTGGATCGGGACTACCATATTCACTTCCAACCACCAGATCAGCTACAAGATCGAAGGCGTATCGTCCGATTGGTCGGCCTGGCAACACGATGGAAGAATCTCTTTCTTGCAGCTGCCGGAAGGGCATTACCAACTGAAAGTGCGTAAGTATGTCATCAAAGGTCCGTATCCGGAGCTATCCCTGTCGATAGAAGTCCGCCCTCCCTGGTACAATACGGTATGGGCATGGCTGCTCTATATTGCTTTGGTCTGGGCTATCGTGCAGACTGCGCTCCGTTATAACCTGAAGAACCTGCACAAGGAAGAACAGGAAAAAGTCGAAGCCGAACGCCAGGCCGAGCAGCAAAGGATGCAGGAAATGAAAAACCGGATGCTCGAGTCCGAACTTCAGAACAAAAACTATGAACTGACATTGCAGACAACAGCCCTTGTCAAACGCAACCAGGCTGTCCAAACCCTGCTGGAAGAACTCGAAAAGCAAAAGGAGGCATTAGGCGAACGCTATCCGAACAAACTCTACAGCCGGATGAAAACCTTAATGGAAGAAACGCTGAACGACCAGGCGGACTGGGTCCTGTTTGAAAGCTATTTCAACAGCGCACACCAAAACTTCATGGACCGCCTGCGCCAACAATATGCAGACATCACGGCCGGCGACCTCCGTATCTGTTGCCTGCTTCGCATGAATCTTTCCACAAAGGAGATCGCCTCCCTTATGAATGTGTCCATACGGGCGATTGAACTGCGGCGTTATCGCCTCAGAAAGCGTTTAGGATTGGAAGGAGACACGAATCTCGTTGATTTTCTAATGAATTTCTAAAAATATAATCTCAGAAAAGCCTTTCCCGTATTTAATTATATATTAAATAATTAAGTACAATAAGAAAGGTGATGAGAAAGCATTGTAGTACTATTTCATCCCTCTCAAAAAGCTTGCGCAAGCAGTGTAGTAGCCCTTTTTTGTACGCGCTTATATAATTATCTTTCCTTTGCATCCAAAATCTAATTTTTTAGACATGATGAAACACGAACTGGAAGATCAACTAAAGGCGTTTGAGAAAAAAGGTATCGACCGCCGGCATTTTTTCAAACTAATGGCAATGGCTGGATTACTGACCGCTGCAAGTACACAAAAAGCAAAAGCATTCTCAAGCAATGCGAAAGGTAAAATTGTTATTATCGGTGGCGGTGCTGCCGGTATCAGCATGGCTGCCCGTTTAAAGAGCTGGCTGGACAAGCCGGATATCACATTGATCGATCCCAGTGACCGTCAGTTTTATCAGCCGGGTTTCACCCTGATCGCATCAGGCGTTTACCAACCGAACGATGTCTGGAAAAAGCAGGAAGACTGTATGCCCAGCGATATCAAATGGATTAAAGACTCTGTTACCGCCGTCGATCCGGTATGGAACCAGGTAACAACTCAAAATAACGGAAAGATCGCCTACGACTTTCTGGTCCTGACCCCCGGAATCCAGACAAACTGGGAAAAGGTGGAAGGTATCACGCACGATACGTTAGGACAAGGCAACGCATATAGCATTTACGACTTCGAAGGTGCACAGAAAACATGGAAAGGTCTGCAGGAATTCTCCAAGACCGGCGGACGCGGCATTTTTACAGACACTTATACGAAACATAAATGCGGAGGCGCTCCGAAAAAGATTTGTCTGTTGACAGAACACTATAACCGCAAGCAAGGAACACGCGATAAAGTGGATTTGAACTATTATACAGCTTCCAAAGAGTTATATGATATTCCCTACTTCACCCCCCGCCTGCTGGAAATTTATAAGGAACGCAATGTCCCTATCAATCTGAACGTACGTGTAAAAGGAGTGGATACATCCGCTAAACAGGTCCATTTCGAGAAGATAGAGACGGTTGGCGACCAGAAGGTCTACACACCGTTTGTTGAAGACTACGATTTCCTGCATTTCACACCGCCAATGTCAGCCCCGGATTTCGTGAAAGAAGCCGGCTTGGGATGGACAGAAGGCAAATTAGCTGCCGACGGTTGGGTCATGGTGGACAAAGAGACGCTGGTACACAAGACATATCCGAATATCGTTTCCCTCGGAGACGTAGCCGGAATCCCGACCAGTAAGACATCCGCCGCAGTCCGCAAGCAAGTGCCTATTGCAGCCAAGAACCTGATCTCGCTGATGGAAGGCAAGGAACCCGTAGAAAAGTACGACGGCTACGCAGCTTGCCCGATCGTAACAGACTACGGACACGTCCTGCTCTGCGAGTTCAACTATAAGAAAGAACAGGAAAGTTCATTCCCGTTCTCCATGATGAATCCGTCAAAAGAACTTTGGGCAGCATGGCTGTTGAAAGTTTATTTCCTGAAACCCATGTATTTCTATGGAATGTTGAACGGATGGGCTTGACAACCAAAAACAACTCCCTATAATAAAATGCCAAACTGAAAGTCCCCCGGCTCGCTTGTAAGAGTCCGGGGGAATTTTATAATACCCTGTCTTGTTTTTTCATTAAAAATCAATAATTAATAGACAATCCCTTTAGTTTCAAAGTCACAAAGCCAATCATTGTTCCTTTTTTTTGCATACATTTGTCGAAATATTTAAATATATGTAGTATTTAAAAACGCTTTGGGCAAATACATCCGATAGCTATTACATAAGTAATTTTATTGTCAATAAAAATAGGGAATCATGGAACAAGATAAGGAGACCTCCTCTAATGAAGATAATGCATCCTTTGAGGAAGAGATATCCAAACTCATACAAGAGCAGCTCCTGTTCACGGAAAGCATATACAACAGACTGCCTATAAGCATTGAGGTTTATGATGCCAACGGTGTTTTACGCAGCATAAACGACCATGCGTTACATATGTATGGAGTCGAGGACCGGAACACGGTTGTTAACTTTGTCAATCTTTTCAAGAGTCCCTATGTCGATGACCAGCTAAGAGCTAAGATACAAAGCGGCAAAGAAATTGTCAGGCTCGAGTTCGAATATGATTTCGAACGGATAAAGAACAATGCATACTTTTCCACCAAGAACCAGGATACGATGATTTACGATGTCCGGATAATTCCCATCCTAAGTAAGAACGGGGCGGTTATCGGGCATATACTCTTATCCAACGATGTCACAGCTATAAAAGACGCGGAATTTCATACGGAAGAGACTAAAAAAGACTTAGAGCTGGCCATGAATACGGCCAATATGTCTTCCTGGGTATATGATGTGCACAAAAAGGTATTCGAGCCATTATACGGCGATACGGTAATAAAAGGCACAACACCAATCGAAGAACTTTTATTGATACTACATCCCCAGGATCATCAACTGTTAATGCAAAGCCTTACGCTGCTAATCAATAAGAAAATCGAACAGCAGCAGATAACGGTGCGCTTTTACAACGCACAGGAACAGCAATACCGCTATTACGAGAGCATGATGCGATTGTCCACCGAACATTGGGGAAAACTGCAGGTTGTCGGCACACAGTTAGATGTAACAGAGAAGGTACGAATGGCGAAAAAGACACAAGACCTGATTGCCAAGCGTGAGCTGACCATGAAAGTCAGTAATATCGTCCATTGGGACTTCGATGTAAAAACCCAAAAATTCGAATCTTACAATGATCCCATAAACGATTATACTTCCAACAGACTATTAACCCTGTCGGAATATCTGGATGTCATACATCCGGAAGACCGTACCTCTTTTAGTGACGCAATAGCGCCTATGTTGGAAGGGAAAGACCTGACAGTCTATTTCACATGCCGTATGCAGACCAAATACGACAAGTCATGGCAATACTGCGACTTTACCGCAGTTCCTTTCGAGAAAGACGAGAATGGCAATATCACACATTTCACCGGCTTCCGGCAAAACATCCCGCAACTTCAGAAATTGAACAGGGAACAGCAAGAAATGATCAAAGAGCTGAAAGAAAAGGCGGAACTTTCCGACCGGCTTAAGTCTGCTTTCCTTGCCAACATGAGCCATGAGATACGCACTCCGCTGAATGCGATCGTCGGTTTTTCCGAGCTGATGACATCATGCAACGATCCGGAAGAAAAAAACATGTACATAAACATCATAAAGTCCAACAACGAGTTATTGTTGAGATTGATCAATGATATCCTTGACCTTTCCAAAATAGAAGCAGGAATACTCGAACGTAAAATCGAAAGGTTCAACCTGGCAACCGTTTCAGACGAACTATATGCCTGTGTTCTGCCGAAGATAACAAATCCGGGTGTTAAGCTCTGCCAGGATAAAGCCGAGGCAAATTGCTGGGTTACATTAGACAGGAACCGCCTCATCCAAGTATGGATGAACTTCCTCACCAATGCGATAAAATACACGAAGTCCGGACATATCAAGATGGGATATTCCGTTGAAGGGAATGGTGTCCGGATATATGTTGAAGACACTGGCATCGGCATTCCGCAGGAATCGCACGACAAAGTGTTTGCCCGGTTTGAGAAGATCAATGAATTTGTGCAGGGGACAGGGCTCGGATTGGCTATTTCCAAAGCAATTGTCGAAACGGCGGGAGGTTCAATCAGTTTCAGTTCGACTCCCGGTACCGGCTCTACATTCTGGGCATGGGTGCCTTGTGAAACAAATATACAGGAAGAATAAACAAAAGCGATTATTCTTCCTGCATCTTATGATAATACCGGGGCGTATAGTCCGGCAACAGCTCCGGATGAAACACCCAAATCAAGTCTTTCAGCAAATAATCGGGATGTAGGGGAAACTCTTCGTAATAAGGCACTACACCGGTATTGCAAGCATAAATCCGACGGTTCTTAAACGCATCAAAATTCTCATAGGGCGTATATTCGGACCGCAAGTCCCCATAGGTCATATCTTTGGACTGGTTATATTTAATCAACCATAGATCGGCATGGATCGCCCGGTCGAGCACCGTCTCGAAAGCTAACGGCGTGCTTCCGGCTCCGGGAAGATCGGTAAATATATAATCGGCTCCGGCGTCCTTATACAAATTGGCAACATAGCTTTCCCCGGAAGGCATAAACCAGGAAGAGCCGAATTTCTTTTCGGAGATAACGCTTGGGCGAGGCATATCCGCCGTCACCAGTTCTTTCAGGTCGAGATAACTTTTCTCGGTAACCCGGAAGATAGAATCCGCCTTTGCCTCCTTACCGAACAACATTCCGTAGAAACGAATCCACTCGGTACGTCCCAACGGCAGTGATTCCATATAATCGGCGCCTTCGATAATGGGAATACCCAATTTCTCGACAGGACCATAACCGCTATTCTGGAAAGGGGAAACAAGGACAAGCTCCGCTCCTTTATCGATCATCAGCTCAACATTCGGCGCCGTCGCCTCTCCCATGTCGGCAATCCGTCCGGCTTTCAACCCTTCCTGGATAGAGGGCGTGTCCATATAGCGGGGTTCACAGACACCGATAATCCGCCCGGTTTCTCCCAATTGGTCGATAACTGCAGCATGTACGGATGTGTAGACCACTATATTCTGCACCGGTACCCGCACGACTGTACCTTTCGGAAGATTCCCGGGAACAGGTTTCTCCCGGTCTACCAGCAAGTAGCGCTGCAACAAGCGTGTACTGTCCCAAGGATCACGCACATCAACCGAGGTATAATCATTGAAATGATGAACGGTAAAGCCCTGGGCGTAGCGGATGGTGTCGGAGGAAAGGGATTCTTCCAGGTGAGGCTTTTTGGGTTGCGAACAAGCCACAACCCAAAAAGTCAATAAGAAGCAAACAAGATTCCTCATTGGAAAATATCTTATTTCTGTTCAGTTAAAAAGTAAGCTCCCATCGGGTTCAAGCCAGACAAAGCCAATTGATTGATCAACTTTCCTTCAGAAGAAAAGATAAACATATCTCCTGTACTGGTATAATCAGAAGTTCCAATATAAACATTACCGGTCACAGGATCAGAGCTCATACAATATGTATTGTCCAATTTTGTCCCGTCTGTGATAAAGCTTTTATCTTCCAGGTTGCCCTTTTTAATGTCATACACTTTAAAATCATAATCTGTCACCACCCAGTTCTCCTGTTTGGCACTATAAATATAGATTTTATCACCACATACGGTAGAAACAAGCTGACTATTCTTTTCAATCACCTTCGAGTCACCGGTTGCCACATTCAGACGCTGCAATTCATTACCGATATTTCCATAGTTACCCAAAGAAAGAACATATAAATTGCCTTCGTCATCCTTCTGTACAGTCTTCGGATTGATTGTAACAACAATAGAACCTGTTACTTCAAATGTATTTGCGTCCACTACAGATAAAGTAGAATCCTGCACCTCATTATATCCTCCTGAATTTGCGACATACAACTTTCCATTCAATTCGCAAACACCTTCCGGGTTAGGACCGACTTTCACTTTCTTCACGATCTCCATAGAAGTAGTATCGATACAAGCCAGATGCCCGTCGAACAATGTTACATAGACCTTTCCGCCGGCAGCAGTAAGCATACGGGGCTGCTGCGGCTGGTTAGACTCATCCTTCGGGCTGATTGTTTTTAAAGACTTGCCGGACAAATCTGTAACTTCAATTGTTGCAGAGGTGTTCACTGCGATATACATCTTAGAACCGTAAATAAGCATATCGTTAGCCGTATCGCCAAGGCCACGCCCATTCGCTGCAGCAAAGACTTTAGTCGTCAGTTCCTTTGTCTCCGGATTATAATAATCCAGAGTAGCATTATTACTATTCATCTTACCGGCATTCAAAAGATAAACGCCAGTCGTAGAAGTTTCAGCCGGGACATCCGGCTTCGGATCATCATCGTTATCACAAGAAACAAACGGCACTGCCATCAAAGAGCATAATGCAAATAATAAATACTTCTTTTTCATTCCACTTATATATTAATTATTTAGAAAGAACAAGAGACTGACACCCGGAATGAACGCCCGGGCATCGGATAATACTTTATAATCTCATAATTAAGATTTCCTACATTCAGCACTTCGCCTTGCAAACGAAGTCTGCAATTATGCAGTTGAAACTCCCGGTTTACAGAAACAGTCTGTTCCACATACCGGTCGATCCTATTCTCCTTTATATTCTGGGGCAAGGAATAGCGGTCGCCGGCACACGTCAGCAGATAAGAGACGTTTAACCATTTATTTTGTACAGACAAAGATGCCGTACCGGAATGTCTGGGTGTGTAGGGTATTTGATCCCGGTAATTCTTTGCCGTTTCTTTGGTTATGTCAATCGCTTTCTGCCAGGTATAATTGCCTTGCAGCAAGAAGCTGAATGATTCCGAACAGGTAATTTCGGCAGACACATTCGCGTCGATTCCACTGATCGCCACTTCTCCCATATTCATCATTTTCCAGATATAAAGAGTAGGAAGAGCGACAATCTTATCCCGTACCCGGTTATAATAACCATCGACCGACAAATTCAGATAAGAGAGGAAGGAAGAAGGCTGTTCGCCCCATGTCACCCCAAGATTGTATTGAGTCGCCCGCTCCGGCTTCAGGTTCGTGTTGCCTATCCTCAAATAATACATATCATTAAAAGTCGGCACCCTGAATATATCCTTGAAAGAAGCACGCACCCGTACATTCTGCTCCGGCAAAATCCGCCACGAAGCACTTATGCTCGGCGACAGTCGTTTCCGGTCGGACGGTTTATCTCCTTTTTCCACCTTCTCGGAAATGAACGTATTCAGCAAACTGGCGGTTGCCGTCAACCGGCTGTCTTTATATTGAGCCGCCAGTACCGACAAGGAGGTGTAGCGGGTTGGGAAAGGACAATCCGGCAGGTTGTTCTTTAATGTATTAACAGAAAAGTCTGTTGTCAGAGAAAACGACAGGTATTCGGCCGGTGTATATAAACCTCCGACAGAAAAATAATACTCCCGTTGCGTATGCCGGTCCTCCTGCTTTCCTGTCTCATAGTTGTTATTAAAGTCGATGTACTTATTCCAAGAGTAATTATACTTACCCTGCGCCTGTAAAGAAAAGCGGGTATCGAATTGTTTCTTATAATGTCCCTGTACGAAATAATTCTTGTCCCAAAGCCTTTCCTTTGCATAATCGTTATAGAGGATCACTGAACCGGGCAATCCCCGTTCCGAATCGAAATAATAACCTTTCACCGCAAGTTCGCTACCTTTGCCAAGATCGCCAAACAGATTCAATTCAGTGCGTAAAGTCCGGATATCGCTGTTCTTCCGCTTCCCCGATTCTTCTTGCTGCTCGTTCTGAATAACATAAGGGTAATTCCCGTCTGCGCGCAACCAATCGACCTGGCCCGTCGCCGCGAAGTGTTTACCCAACTTCTGCTCATAGCGCAAATAAGGATTCACCATACCAAACGAACCGGCCTTGACCTGTGCTTTCACATGGAACGGCCGGTCGGCAAACACCGGTCGAGCCGTCTTTATGTTCAACGCCCCCGCCGACGCATACATCCGCGCCGTCTGGAAGATATCGTCCGCCTGCCCGATCGACAGGGAGATCATATCGACGTTATCCAGTGTAAAGCGGCTGATATCCACCTGTCCGCTCTGTGCATCCGTAATCGTCACGCCGTCGTAGCTGACAGCCGTATGTTTGGCGCCGAGGCTGCGAACGGAGACTGTTTTCAAACCGCCTATCCCCCCATAGTCCTGCACGGTCACACCTGAAAAGCGCTTCACGGCTTCCGACAAATCCTGCACGCCGAGACGCTCGATGCCGGCTTTGTCCATCACCTGGAGCGGCGTGCTCTCGCGCGTGGTGGAAGGGCGCACCTTTCCCAATATTTCAACACCCGAAAGTTGGTGAAAAGTCGTCGTGTCCACTTGCGCATGCAAAACGGCAAACGGAAACAGACAAACACATAACAGCTCTAAAAAGCGTTTGGTAAATGAATTCTGCATATCTTAATCGGTTCATCGCACCCTTTACCCGAGGGCTCGAATATATTGAATAGTGGCAGGTTTTCTGGCTTGTTCTCCCCTTTTTACGGCTACCTTCCCGAATTTAATCAGTGGCAACAAGATTTGCCAGGGTTTTACAGAACTTACAGCTACGGGTACAGCTCCGGACTTACACCGGATTCCCTTTTACTAACCGCCTGCGGAAGCAAACGCGGTTACACCATTATCCGGGCGCAAAGGTAACAAAAACAAACCTAATTTTCAATTTTCAACTCTTAACTTTCAACTATTTCGGGGGGGGCTTATTGTATAAAACGCATTTTTTAGGCTCGAAAGGCATCCGAAACAAAACAAATGTTAATCCAATTTTCGAGCCTCAAAAAAGGACTTTTTCCGCTTTTTTGAGTGTTTCCAGCCCTTACGACCGTCCTCTTTGCCATTACGACCGTGCTAATGTGTAGTGCACTCGGCACCTCGCGAAGATTAGCACGGTCGTAATGGCGATTTGGACGGTCGTAATTGGAAAGAGGACCGTCATAAGGGCAAAAAAGTACCTGAATTTCCTTGGGATATTTGGAACGCCGTCCGTTTTATTTTCAAATATTCGATTCTCCGGGAGTTAAGCTTTATCACATTGTCGGCGTTTCCGTCTTTCGGTAATCAATTTGCACGCTTTTCGAAACGGACTGCGCAC
>NZ_QUGV01000010.1:49841-171943 GCF_003479205.1 Parabacteroides sp. AF17-28
TAATCAATTTGCACGCTTTTCGAAACGGACTGCGCACCTCATTTTTCCTATTGTCAGAAAGGGGAGTTTAAACCGTGAAAAGAGTCAATCCAAAATCGATCAAGATTTCGGACGAAATAGAAAAACGGCCCAAAAGGGGGGATATTGTATATTTTTTTAGTAGTACACCCCTTCCGAGAGCCAGGAGAAATCCGGCAAGAAAGGGGTGTAAAGTCGGCATCGCCCACGAACTGGAGGATTCCTTAGAACGGATAGCCGATTGCCAGATGGACACCCATGCCGTCCTTGAAGTTTGTGATGTTGTAGTAACCTTTTTTGCCGGTATCATACGGAACGTGCAAGCCGATACCCCAATCCAGGCGGATAACGAGGAAAGTCAGGTCGTAGCGCAGTCCGATACCTGTTCCCAAAGCCAGGTCCTTCAGGAAGCGGCCCCATTTCAACTGTCCGCCGGGGCGGCTCTCGTCGTAGCGGAGCAGCCATACGTTACCGGCATCCAGGAAGGTAGCTCCGTGCAGGTCGCCCAAGATCGGGAAACGGTATTCCAGGTTGGCTTCGAACTTGATGTCCCCCGTCTGATCCAGGTAGCCGTATTTCGAGTCCGTCGGATGGTAACTGCCCGGCCCGATGCTACGGATCGTGAAAGCGCGGATACTGTTGGCACCGCCGATATAGAACTGTTCGCTATAAGGAGTCGTGATTGCGTTTCCGTAGCTATAGGCGACTCCTCCCATCAAGCGGCCGACGAGGTGTTGCCTATGCCCCAAGTCGTAGTTGTAGCGTATCTCGCTGGTGACCTTGACAAACTGGGCGAACTTGTTTCCTAACAAATGCTTTTCCCGCTCGTTGAAATTCTTTCCGGCGATGGCATAGGCGGCATCGATGATAAGGCCGGCCTGCGTGACGGACGATTGCCACCAGAGATGGTTCCGCTTAGTCGTGATGGATGCATCGTCATAGGTATAAGTATATCCCATAGAGGGAATAAACTGGTCTTCAAGACTTCGTCCCAAGGCGGGATTATCCTTGGTAATGTCATTAAACTCGGCTGTTCTTCGTTGCAGCAGCGAGTAAGTCAGCTTGAACGGCGTCACCGAGTGGTGGCTGGTAGCCGAGGGCTGGAAGTCATACGAGGCGCTTCCGCCGAATGCTAACATCTTGAAGAACTTGGCACGGTTCAGCTGGTCCGCATAAATACGGAAAGAGGTGCTGGACGGATATTTCATGTCATCCTTGAACAGGCTGGGGAAGAGTACCTGCGGGAAAGTCAGTGTCCCGCTGACGCCGAACTCCCAGCTGTTGATGGTCGAACTGTTGCCCGCCACCCGTTTACCGGTCTGCCACTCGTAAGAACCGCGCATACTGACGCCGAATGTCTCCCCTCCTCCGAACACGTTTCGTTTCGTGACGCTGAAGACTGCACCGGGACCTGTCTGATCGTTACTTTTGGTCGTTACATTCAGCTCCAGTTCACCGTCCAGCGGCAGATCGTAGACTGTGTTAATTTGCAGGTTCAGCGTGTCGCAACGGCGGGATGTGTCGCGCGGCGTATATTGCATTTCCGAATAGCGGAAGATACCCAGGCGGGAGAAGTTTGTCTGTGTCTTTTCCTGCTGTTGCTGCGAATAGATGTCGCCGGGACGGAACTTCAGCCGGTTGTATAAAACGGCAGGGCGGACGCGCAGTTTCCCTTCGTAAAAGATGGTCATATCCTTATATTTGACAGAGTCCGTCGGCGGTTCGTTGTTATATCCGCTCAGGTTGACCGATATATCGCCGATCTTCCAGGGGCGCAGCACGTTACGGGGCAGTCCCGGCCGGGTGGAGATGCGGAGCGCTACCTTTCCGGGATTCATGATCGTGTCCGCCTGGTAGTTGATGAACTCAGGACGGAAATAATAGTATCCGTTGTTGCGAAGCAAGGAAGAGATACGTTGCCGCTCGGCTTCGAGTTGCGTGACGTTGAAGTTGTCGCCGTCGTGCAGGAGCCGTTCGCCGATGTTCCGCTGTATCAGCGTGTCGATCCGGTGGCGCAGGCGAACGTAGGCGATACTGTCGTATGTATAGGCATTGTTCATCGTCACCATGTAGTTGATCTTTGCCTTTTTAGGGTTCTTAGGGTCCGGCTCCACTTCATAAGCGGTCGCCCCGTTGAAGTAGCCGTATTCGCGTAGCAGGTTATAGGCCACCTTTGTCCTAACTTCCGGATTCACGGTATTGATGAAAACGGGTTTGGCGGCGAGTTTGTTGAATATCCACTTGCCAATCTTCCCTTTCTTGTTGACAAATGCGTTATACACCCACAGCCCGAACGGGAAAGGGACACGGATAGACGAACTTCCCAGCAGCGCATTGTTGGGCGGATAAGCCAAGGCAGCCTCCACTTCCGTCAGCGCCTCTTCCCCTTCCTTACTCTTGTCTTCGTCCGTCACCTCGATCTTCTTAATCCCCGTGTACAACACTTCCCCTTCCGGCAAATTCTTGGTGGTGGAACAGGATGCCAGTAAAAGCATCAAAAGCCCCATAAAAGTAATCGCTCTCAAAGCCCTGTAAGGGCGGCAGATCTCAGCCCAGGGTGTAAACCCTGGGTAAAAAGTAGTCCTCCCCTTATCCAGAGCCCTGTAAGGGCGAAACATCGTATCAATCCATGAAATATCTTTCCTCATAATTATCTATATTATAGGCTTTGCAAAAAGCTTGTATCTCTTCCGCAAACGTAACCTTTCGATGATGTTCTTCCTGATTTAATATATATTCCTCGACTGCATCCTTTCTTGAAGAACTGACTGAAAACGCAGCATATCCACCTTGCCAACAGAACTTGCTGCAACCTTGCTCTTGCATCCAACTGCTTGAATTACTTTTAACTGTCCGGATAATATCTGCCAGACTGCATGATTTGGACTGAATGAACAAGATATGCACATGGTCATGGATTCCGCCTATGCAGACCGGGGCGTTATCTGTCTGATTTAGAATTCCACCTATGTATCGATGTAATCCGTTTCTCCATTCACGAGTGATGAAAGGAAACCGATCTTTGGTCGAGAATACCAAGTGAATATATATTTTAGTGAGCGATTGTGACATATCGATTTATAGTTGATGCTGGTATCGCCCTTACAGGGCTTAAATAATAAAAATGTTTTCTTATGTACCCAGGGTTTACACCCTGGGCTGAGATCTGCCGCCCTTACAGGGCTATCAAACCTGTATTTTCCAAGCAAAAGGGAAATACCGTTCCATTATAATAGGGTTATTAACTCGTATTTTCCAAGCCCTGTAAGGGCGGCAGATCTCAGCCCAAGGCGTAAGCCTTGGGTAAAAAGGGCCTCCCCTATAAAATAGAGCCCTGCAAGGGCGATACCAATTATTAATCCATACAATATCTTTTCTCATGAATGCATTATCGTTTTGTGTCGCCCTTACAGGGCTTAAATTAATTATATCTTTACTATACCCGGGGTTTACACCCCGGGCTATGATCTGCCGCCCTTACAGGGCTCAATGTTTCTCTTCCGCTACCGGTTTGGGCTTGTTCTTTTTGAAGATGAAGAGTTCACGGAGGTGAAGCATCTTTTTACGGAGGACGATACCGGCGCCTGTTTCCGTGATCTCACCTTCCAACAGGCTCTCGTAGTTCTTGTCGTGGAAGAGCTTGATGTAACGCGTTCCACTGCCGTCGAGGCGGTATTCGATCGAGACATTGTCGATGAACTGCTGCGACTGCCCGGCGTTGACATCCTGACCGGTGGAAACGCGTCCGCCCAGTATAATGCTGATCCTGTCGTTATAGAACCGTTTCGCGAAACGGAAGGAGAAGTCCGTACGTTCACCGCCTGCTCCAGTGCCGTTCTGGTCGTACTGCTCCATGCCTAATGTGATGTCGACCGATTTGAGGGCACTGCCGGCAATGTTGTTGATTTCGCTCTGCAGGAAACTGTTGAGCGCAGCTCCCATGTCAAGACTCGGCTTCTTGCCTCCGCCGCCGACATCACTCATATTGAGGTACATGCCTGTGACAAGCATCGTAACAGCGATCTGCGACCGTTGCCCTTCGTCCATCTTATCCAACTCCTGCTGCATGGACTGGTCTTCCGGGGCGGAGAGGATAAATTGCAGTTGCAGATTCTCTAATGTCTGCTTGATTGCCACGCCGACATTAAAGGTGACAAGGCGCGAGCTGCCATCGTCCTGTGTGACCGAAGCCCTCATCCGTTCGGTAGCCGTCAGGTTCAGCATCGGGTCCATCGGGTTGCCGCTCCATTGGACATAGCTGCCGTCCTGTATCGTAAACTCTTTCAACGGAATGATCGGCATGGCATATTTCACCATACCACCCGAAAGCGTATAGCGTCCGTTCAGGATCATTTCGCCCTGTGTCGTATATTGGAACGATAGGTCGCCGCCGCCTTCAAGCTCTACGCGGCTCGACTGGTCCGGTGTAATGTCTGCATTCAAGCGTACGGCCTGGTCGATACGAATCGTCATCAACATATCCAGGCTACCGATGGGAAGAGGCGCTTCCGTCCGGTGGCGGCGCATCATCAACGTATCGGAGAAGTCAGTGAAGGTGACAAGGTCTGCCAACCGGTCCTGCGCCGTAAGCGGAGAGTCCTGCATCACATAGGTAACGTTCGTCCCTCCCAACAGTTGCAAATCACCCCGCATAACCAAAGCGTCGAGCGGCCCTTTGACCGTCGAGTTGAGGTTGACGAGCAGTTTGCCGTAGACCATGCTTTCTTTGTTGCGTTTCACATTCAACAATTGCATATCGTGGGCCGACAGTTTCAGATTCGCCATCATCCGCGCGGGATTGTGGATATCGATCGTCCCGTCGATAACGAACGGGTTCGTTCCCGAAGCATAGATATTATACTGGTTGAAACTGATCAGGTTATCCTTTATCTTGATCTCCTGCTTGTCGAAACGGAAAGATGAACCGACAGCCGTGACAAAGACGGAAGAGCTGTCCATCCGTATATACCCATTGACTTCAGGGGCGGAGGTGCTTCCGGTTATGGCCAGTTCCCCCTGCAAGTCTCCTGTCAGTTTCGCCATATTCTCCGGAATGAACGGATTCACCATATCCAACGGCAATGCCGTGATGTCCATATTCCCGTCTAAATAATCCGTCTTTCCCATCCTGTAATAAGCGTTGATAGCCGCTATTTCCTCGCGATCGCGGAAAAGATGTATATCGACCTGATGCTCCTTGTCGCTCAACGGCAGGTAAACGGTGTTAAACATCAGTTCGCCGACCCGTCCGTCTTCATAGAACAGGCTGTCGATGTGAGCGTCCGCCACTACCATAAAGCTGCTGTCCGACGGTGCATATTGCAAGTCGGCACTTAGCATTCCCCGCATGGAGGGCAGGTCCGGGAAACCTTTGGTAATGGCATCCAGATCGATCTGGCTCAGTTCGGCATGTATCTCTTGCATCCCGTCTCCTCCGGCAAGCGAATGAATCCAGAGGGAAGCATTATTCTCTCCTGTCAGCCGGACGTTGGCCGCAATATCCTTGATGTTCCTGTACAGAACGTAGTTGTCCGCATTCAGTTTGAACGGGCGGAATGCCAGGATCGGGTCTTCGGGGAAGAGATGCAAGCGAAAGCCTTCGCGCTCCTTGTCAATGCGTGCCCCCAAGAGGATGCCGGTCTTGCCCTGCCCGTCCGTATAGCGCAGTTCGGCGTCAGCGAACGTGTTCCGTATCTGTCCCTTCAGACCTGCGGTAAACGGTTGTTGTTTCCTGTACTTCGTCTTGATGACACGGGTGTCATAGAGCAAGCCCAATGAATCCTGATGCACGATCAAGCAAATCGTGTCGATGCGCGTCGTATCCTGCATCAAGTTGGCGAGGTCGGCATCGAGGAAGAAGCCCTGTTCAGGCGAAGTACTGGCCTCGATGTTCAGGTCGTCGAAACTGATGGTATATTGTTGCAGGATATTGTAGATCGGATTGTCCTTGCCTGCCGTTATCTTCAGGTTCATATCCGGAAGGAGCGGCTGGAAAGCCGGGATGTCGATCATCGAATCGCGCTCCAGTTGCCGGGTCAACCCTTCGTTTATCTTAGTGAATTTATCCGCCATCGTCTCGATATCCGCATTACCGGTCAACATGATCCCAAGGTCGCCCGCATGGAAAGAGACGCGCGTCGTATCTTTGTCACTACGGGCATGCAATGTCAGTGTCTTCGGATGGAATTTACCGGTCGGGCTGACCAGTTCCCAGTTGCCGAGAGTTACATCCAGCAGGTTGTTCTTGCCCATATCCGTTTCCGCTTCGGCAAAAAGCTGGAAGGAGGTGGCAAGCGAATCGTTCATCAGGTGCATGCCGTACAAGTCGAAGTTTTGTACATCGGCGATCAGCATGGCTTCCACCTTCTTCTTATGAAGCGTGGCGTTCAGCGACATATCCATCTTGGCCAACGGATAATGGCTGAGCAGATCGAACTTCAGGAGGTTCTTTTCCAACGAACCGTCCAGCTTGACATCCGAAACGGCATACGTTCCGTATTCGATATTGCTGATCTTCCCGTCCACCTTCGCCCAGGTCGACGCGAGGAACGGATCATATCCTTTTCCCTCTGCCCGGATAGTGGCGGCCAGATAATAAAGAGAGTCCTTAGGCAGGAAATTGGTCGGCTTCAAGCTGTCGACCTGAAGGTCTGCTTCATACGATTCGCGCACCGGATTATAGCGTGCCGCCAGTTTCACTTTTCCCTGATCCTGTGTCAATAAGAGATCGGCCTTGTACTCCTGGTTCTGCAAGGCTGCCTCACCTGTCAGTTTCATGGCGGGAAGGTTATAACGCGAGCGTTCGGAGGCAGGCAGCATAGTGAGGATAAAATCGAGATTGCCGGTTTCCGCATTCAACTGTAGTTTCCCGTTCCGGCGGATACTGTCCGTGACGGCCTTCACCTCGCCTGTGGCATTCAGATCGAACACACCCGGCAGTTTTCCTTTCAGCTGGCGCAGGCGGAGAGCAGCGAGGTTTCCTTCCACACCGGCGGTCAAGCTGATGCTTTCTTTCGGATAGGCTTGCTTGAAATCATCCGGCAGCGGACCGGCAAAAATAAACACATCCTCCTTCCCGACAGAAGCCGTCAGCAAGGTATGCAGGCTGCCGCCCGGATTTTCATCAAATGTGCTCCACGGGATAGTTGCCAACAGGCGGACATCCGAATAAGGAGTCTTCAGAAGAAGTCCCGGCACCTGTATCGTCGTGCTGTCGCTGTGGATATTACCGGTCAGCGAACTGAGCACCAGGCCGGAACGGTCGTTAGCCGAAAACTCTTTGATCTGTGCGCTGATATCTCTTCCTCCATACAGGAGAGAGTCAATTTTTATATTCACATCGCTAAGTGCTATGTGCGACGGATCGAAACCCGGCGTCGGCTCGCCGTAGCTGCCGTCATACCCCAGGGAAGAACCGGACAGAAGGAAGCGGGCGGCACTGTAGCGCGCCAAACCCAGGTCTACTAATCCTTCGGTCAGCCCCGCCTTATCGATATAGGTGGAAAGGCGCAACGAATCTTCCGGCATCTGCATGGCGAAAGCTACACGATCGAGATTGATTTCGTCCAACAGCAGTTTCCAGTTGACAGCGGTCGAAGCGGTATCTTCTTTCGTTGTCGTATCGTTCATCATCAAAGTGATGGCCGTGTCCGAAAGGTCTATTTTATTCAGTCTCGCCGTTTCTTTGCCGAGGTCGATGCGGTCGGCTTTTGCGTAGAGTTTGCCTAATACACCTTTGATCTCCATTCCTTCGATCAGTTTGCCGCTGTTTACTTTCACGCCCCGCAGATCGATGGCATCCACCAACACTTCTTTCTTAAACAGGGGCATCGGGCGGATATTGACCTGAAAGCTTTCCAACAATAATAACGTATCGGGCGGAGCCACTACCTGCACATCCCGTACAGTCAGGTTCAACGGGAAGGAAAGGCGTATCTGTCCGATACCTATATCCATACCGGTAGCTTCGCCGGCATATTTGGTAGCTAACCGCACAGCGAAATTCTGAAAAGGAGGTATATATAAAAGAACGGAAATCAGTATGACCAATACAACTGGTATTAAACATACGATTCCTATCCGTTTCATCCAGCGTCTCATGTATCTTTCTTGTGTGTTTTCGTTATACTCATAACGGTTAAAAGGGATGTTTTGTTTGACATTCCGTTAACAAAAATAGGAGAAAAATAAAGGAAAACCAATAAACGTCTTACATTTGTCCCGGAATAAAACATAAAGTCATGTTGAATCTGGAAAATCTTTGTACGGAAGTACAGCAAATAGCCCGCACTGCCGGCGCTTTCCTGCGGGACGAGCGGCGTAAATTCAACCGCGGGCGGGTGGAAGAAAAGAGTGCGCATAACTACGTCTCGTATGTGGATAAAGAATCGGAACGCCGGCTGATCGAACAGCTCTCCGCCCTGCTGCCCGGCTCCGGTTTTATTGCAGAAGAAGGCACGGGCAGCCTCGCCGGCGAAGAATACTGCTGGTTGGTCGACCCGCTGGACGGGACTTCCAATTATATTCATAATACAGCTCCCTATTGCGTCAGCATCGCTTTACGCAATAGGGAGGAACTATTACTGGGTGTCGTCTATGAAGTCTGCCGCGACGAATGTTTCTACGCCTGGAAAGGAAGCAAAGCTTATCTCAATGGCGAAGAAATCCATGTGAGCGACATCGCCGTGCTCGACAAAGCGTTCATCGCCCTCGGCTTTCCCTACGATTCGGACCGTTACCGCCCGGTCGCCCTTAAACTGGTAGACAGGCTATACGGCTTTGCCGGCGGGACCCGCTTGATGGGAGCTGCCGCCGCAGAACTCTGCTATGTCGCCTGCGGCCGTTTTGAAGCACGCATCGAAGCCTACCTCGGCCCTTGGGATGTCGCTGCGGGCGGCCTGATCCTGATGCAAGCCGGCGGTAAACTGACCGACTTCTCCGGCGGTGACACCTGGCCTTCCGCCGAACAAGTCGTGGCAAGCAACGGGGCGATACATGAGACGATCCTCGAATTATTGTAACCGGATCAATCGTTTTCAATCACACGGATCATGTCGAAGTAGAATTCGCCGGCCACTTCCGCACCTTTCTCTACGGTTCCGGTCTTGGTGTCGTAGACGTAGATGATGGCATTGGCGTCAGCTTCCGTATTTACACCAAAATATGCCTTCTCGTTGAAGAGAACAGAACGCTGTGAGAAACGGCCGCCGCTGTATGCCAGTTCTTTACCGTTATAACTTAAGCGTGTCCTTTCGCCTGTGGCAAGGTCGATGATGCTGTAATAATGGCTGTAGCTGTCGATCGCCGTGCCGGATGCGTCATTGCGTGCATAAGCAAGAGCCTTACCGTTGCCCAGGTACTGAAGGGTGAGCAGTTTGCCGTCTGCATTCGGGTATCCTTCGTAAGTGGGGTCGAAATCAGTCTCGCCGTTATTGATACGCAAGAGGTGTCCTTCTTCGATATCATTTTTATCGCTGAACGCGGCAAGGTAGAGGTTGCCGTTTTCGTCATACATAACGCAGTTTTGCATCAGCTCTCCGTAGGCACTTCCGGCCATTTCCTGTACAAGCGAGTTACGTTTATTGCTTTCTACAGCCAACGTAGAGGGATCGAGAACGGCTGTGTAGAAAGCGGTTGTCGTCTTACCGCTCTTGCCCGAAAGGCCGTTTTTACCAAAATAGAAGTAGTAGAGCTTTCCTGCCTTTTCATTATAAGTCAAGATGCCCGATGTGGTGAACTTCTTTGTCACTTCACCTTCTACTTCGGATTCCGGCAGCAGGATATCTAATGTACCTTCTTCGATAATCGACATATTACCGGCGTTCAGCTTTGTCCAGAGGACTTTGCTTGCATCGCCATTGGCAGCCATGATAACGAGTGTATTGTCGTCGATCCAGGCGTGAGTATAAGAACGTACCTTATAGGTATTTGTCTTGAACGGGACTTTGGCTGTCTCCACGACCTTATTTTCCTTAATCTGATACTTCACGAAAGCATCGTTGCTTGAAGGAATCTGGTAATAATATTTACCCCTTGAGATGCTCTCCATAGAATAGTCTCCCAGTTCGGTCCCTTCCCCTTTGACGGTGATGGTTCCCATATCGGCTGTCAGTTTGCTGATGCTGTTGACAATCGTGGTGTTCTTGCTGCTCATGCCGCCATGTTTCCCGACTGTGAGAAAGAGGTCGAAATGGTATTTGCTTTCGTCGAAGGCAGGTGCGTCGCTTGTCACCGTAACATCACAGGTGGCAGTGAAACTTCCGTCATCCGTCTTTACAGTGATCGTTGCCGTTCCTTCGGCAACAGCTGTGACAACGCCTTTGTCTACTGTTGCGACGCTTTCAGCCGAACTGCTCCATGTAACGGTTGTATTACTTGCATCTCCCGGAACGATGGTTGCCGTCAGTGTCCCGGTCGTTCCTGTTTTCAGTGCTAACGTAGTAGGGCTTACGGTTATACCGGTTACCGGAACGTCTTTTACTTCGTCGTCATCATCTGAACAAGCCGTGAAACCAAAAGTGACCAAGGCTGTCATGAAGGCCAGTAATGCGAATTTGAACTTCTTCATTTTTCTTGTTTTTAAATATGGATAATTAATGAATGAATACTCTGAATTTGGCAAAGAAAGCGCGTCCCGGCTTTTGCAGCTTATAGTTGTCGTAGGCCGTTTCGTCGAGAAAATTATCACACTCCAATGCTATGTTGTAGCGGTCGTGCATCCATGAATACGTGACATTGGCATTGCAGATGTGTTGCGAAGGGATGCGCGCCTTGGTATCGCGGTTTCCATAGGCTTCCCAGGTCAGGAAATACCAATGTACCCACTGAAGCGTACAACCAAAACGCAGCTTGCTGTCCTTTTGCAGGAGATTGCGGAAAGTATAGCTCGCCTCCGCACTGCCGAAAAGCCAGGGACGGTTGGGGACATGGTTCTTATAGGTGGCGGAGGGTTTTCCGTCTTCTTTAAACTCTTGCTGGTCGCGTGCATCCTGATAGCTGACGTTGGCCATGAGTTGCAGCCGCCCGTCCCAGTCATAGCGCACTTCGCCTTCCACGCCCTTGATATGGACGGCGGGATCGTTGACATACTGCATCATGCCTTCTTTTTCGATGACGGAAGTTTGTATGTAGTTGTCTACATAGCGTAGGAAACCGTTTGCTTCGTAATAGACGGTATGTCTGCCGGCCGGACGCCAGGTACCGAAGACGGAGAGGTTGACGTTGTTGCTCTTCTCCGGTTCGAGCGCTACGTTGGCATAGACGGTGGTTCCGTTGCCTAACAGTTCGCGGGCGATGGGCAGGCGCACGCTATGCTCGTATGAAACCTTTACGGCCAACGGTTCGAAGAACATATAACGCAGTCCGGTTCCGTATCCGAAATAGTTCTTGGTGGTGGAACCTTGCACCTTGTTCGAGCCTGTCACGGTGGACTGGTCGGTCTGCCGGATATTGGGATGGTTCACGTAGTCTTTGGCGAAGAATACGTTCTGCATCCTCCCGTCGAAAAACGACTGGCTGTAGGTCAGGCCGATGATGTGTTTGGTCACAGCGTCGTTCGACGGGACGAAACTCTGGTCCAGGTCGTCATAGCGGTCATTCCCGGTGCGGCTCAGATGGTAGTTCAGGTTGAAACTGTGATGTCCGTCCAGACGGTAATCCAAATTGGCACGCGCGATGGTCAGCGGACGTTTGTAATGACGCATGGAGGGTTCGCCGCCACGGATCTCGTTGCGTTGGCTCACAATGTAGCCTCCGTCCCAATAATATTTGCGATAGGCCGTATCGACGGTGATGGAATGGTCCCATGTGTGCGACAAGGTTGCCTTCAGTGTCATACCTTCCGTGAGAAAGTTATATTTGCCGTAGCGCGCCGACACGTTCCAGGCATCCGAATTACGCTCTGCCATACCGTAGACTTTGGTCTGTACGGACCCGGTCTGCAACTCTTTATCAGTTTTGGAGTAGGAGGCGGAAACAAAGAACTCGTCTGCCCACGACTTATTGACAATTCCAGCTTCTATCTGCGTCAATAACGAGAAATAGCCGTCATGGAAACGTTTAGGGTTGCCGGTGATGAACCGGTCGCCTGTTTCATCACGCATCTCCACGTCCTTCATCCGGTAGTCGTTCTTCGAATAGTTAACGCCGACGGTAGGGCGCACGATCAATCCCGTATGCCGCTCTACAAACTGCGCGTTCAGATCGGCGCGGTGCGTATGGAAAGAACCGATGCTGTAAGAAGCATCCAAAAAGTTCGTCTTTTCCGCCTTGGTGATGATATTGACAGCGCCGCCCAATGCATCCGTTCCCAACGAGGCCGGCACCACCCCTTTATAAATTTCCACCCGGTCGACCAGGTTGACAGGCAGGTTGGCAAGCGTCACGTCATTCCCTTTGCTGTCCAACGGGACGCCGTCGATGAAGTAGCGGACGGAATTGCCGGACAATCCGTTGATGGAAAGGTCGAAGTCCGAACCTACACCACCCTCTTCGCGCACTTTGATACCTGCAGCCCGGTTCACCAGGTTGTTGAGGTTGTTCAGCGAGTTGACGATCGGTTTAATGTCGAGTGCGTTCACTGCGAAAGCGCCTTCTTTCAGTTGTTGTGTCTTTGTCTTCCCGTACACTTCGACGGTGTTGAGGTTGACAGCGCTTTCTTTTAATGTGAAGTTGAGCGTCCGGTTGGCCTGTACATTAAGAGTTGTCCGGATTGTTTCGTAGCCGACAGACGAGATAACGAGTGTCTGCTTGCCGCGTGTGACTTTCAGCGAGTAACGGCCTTTATCGTCGGAATAAGTACCGTTTGTCGTATTTTCGACTGCGATTGTGACCAGTGGCAGTGATGTCCCTTGTGTGTCTGTCACTTTTCCCGACAAAGTGATTTCGTTTTGTGCCGAAACGAATGGCGGGAGACAGAGAAACAGGAATAAAATGTGTACAAAGACTTTCATGTAGCCCCTTGTTATAGTGATTCATGACTTGCCCAGGGGAGAATGCACACAAAGAGAACGATTTCTTTACGCAGGATAAAGACTGATCAGGCTCGATGTTTTGCTGCTTTATTCCCCGAAAGCATTAAAACTATATCTGTATTGGCAGGTCTTCTGACTTGTTCCGTCTTTGAATGCCTTCCCAGCGATTTCTCGCCAGTGGCTATAGCGTATTCAAAGATTTGGAAGGAACTTACAGCAGCGGGTCTGTTCAGGATTTGCACCTGATTCCCTTTTCATCACGCTCCCGTAGCGGTTGGGAGCTGTGAAACCAAAACTGCGGCAAAGGTACGAAAAAAGTCTGTTCTTACAAGAAGGCGGGATTAAAACGGATGTATGTTGTAAGAATGAAGTGTAATATACCTACAAATAGGGATTGTATATCATCGCTTAATATACGAACTTTGCAACCTGAATAGTTGTTATATCGTATAGTTGGCGATACATGGATAAATTAAGGACATATTTGAGGATTGCGCTTCCGGTACTTTTCATTTCGTACTTGGGGTGTCTGATCGCTTTTACCCACGTCCATATTGTGAACGGGGTAACGATTGTCCATTCCCATCCCTATCAGAAAAATGACGACGGAACTCCCAAGGAAGAACATAATTATGCCGAGTTCCAGTTATTGCACCAGCTTTCGACTATTCAGATCAGCGGGGCAGCCTTTACCCACGTGCTGATTGCGGCACTTCTGACCGCCTATTGTATTCTTACCAACCGTCCGGTCTATCCGGCTCACCTCCGCCCTGTCTTAGGGAGTGTTTCGTTGAGGGCGCCGCCTTTTGTCTTTTAAATTATAATTTGTCTGTTACTTTTGGCTTGATCCAAAAGTAACCAAAAGATCAAGGCTTAACCGTTCCCGCACTCGATGCGGAATCGCAAAGAAACAGACAGTATCACAATCCTCAACAGAGCCATTAGGCTCTACTTCCGGCCTAAGCTGGTGAGCGTAAAGCGCAGAGACCGCAGTGAGCGTCCAGAGCGTCTGCTGTCTGAGCGAAGCGAGTTTCAGACGCGACAGCGAACGGAGGGAACGGAGTAGCGAAGCAGGTTCGGCCTTGATCTTTTGGTTACTTTTGGATCAAGCCAAAAGTAACAATAACTATTACTACAAATCATTTTAAAAGACAACTCAATGAATAAGATTATTATACTTTTCTTATGCCTTTGCTGTGCCGTTTCGGCAGTGATGGCAAACAACAGCTATGCGATTGATAAAGAAGTGATGAACCCGACAGATGCCAATATATTCGGCCATGTCGTAGATAAGTCGACCGGCGAGCACATGCCGGGAATCACGATTGTATTGAAAGGAACGACCATCGGTACGGCAACCGATGACTCCGGACATTACATGCTGAAGAACCTGCCGGAAGGCGAATTTACGGTCGAGGTGTCCTTTATCGGCTTCAAGACGGTAACGAAGAAAGTGAAGACACAAAAAGGCAAAACACAGGAATTGAACTTCGAACTCGAAGAAGACTTGATCTCGCTGGAAGGCGTGGTCGTTTCGGCAAACAGGAACGAGACGAAACGCCGTCTGGCTCCCACCTTGGTGAAGGTGCTCAGTCCGACTATGTTCGAAAAGACAAACTCCACGACCCTGGCGCAAGGATTGGTCTTCCAACCGGGCGTACGTGTTGAAAACGATTGCCAGAACTGCGGTTACTCGCAGGTTCGTATCAACGGTATGGAAGGGAAGTACACGCAGATCCTGATCGACTCCCGTCCGATCTTTTCCGCTTTGGCCGGCGTGTACGGGCTGGAACAGATTCCGGCGAATATGATCGAGCGCGTCGAAGTGATACGTGGAGGCGGTTCCGCCCTGTTCGGCTCGTCTGCCATTGCCGGTACGATCAATATTATCACGAAGGAACCGATCCGCAACTCCGGAACTTTCGGACATACGATCTCCAATATGGACGGTTCCGGGGCTTATGACAATAACACGACGCTCAACCTGTCGTGGGTCTCTTCCGACAACAAGATGGGTGCTTACATATACGGGCAAAACCGCTATCGTTCGGCTTGGGATTCGAATGGGGACGGCTTCTCCGAACTGCCTAAGTTGAAGAACCAGACAATCGGGTTCAACGGTTTCTATAAAACCAGCGCCTATTCCAAGCTCAATCTGGAATATCATCACATGGAAGAATTCCGCCGGGGCGGCAGCGGTATGGATTTGCCGCCGCACATCGCTGAAGATGCCGGCCTGAACGGGACAGGTGAAGCCGGCCTTGTCGAACAACTGCAACATTCCATCAATACGGGAAGCTTGAAGTATAACATCTTCACTCCGAACCAGAAACACAACATCAGCCTGTACGCTTCCGGGCAACACATCCACCGCGACAGCTATTACAGTGCCTATGGCCGGACAACGGATTTCACCGGAGTGTTGGGAGCTCAATATATCTATAGCTTCGATAAATGCCTGTTCATGCCGGCCGATCTGACCGGGGGTATCGAGTTCAGCCATGACGATCTGGACGACCGTGCGACCGATATGCAGAAATACCGTGATGCCGCTCTGGCTGAAGACCCGACGGCAACGGGACAGCACCTACAGGAACTGATCGATAAATACACGCCGGCGCCCTTGCACCAGATCATCAATATCTGGAGTGCGTATGCACAGAACGAATGGAAGAACGAAAAGTGGAGTTTCCTGATCGGAGGACGTATCGATAAGAACAGCATCATGGATAAAGCCATCTTCAGCCCGCGCGCCAATGTGCGTTATAATCCGACACACGACATAAACCTGCGGTTGAGCTATGCCGAAGGATTCCGCGCCCCGCAGGCTTTCGATGAAGACCTGCATATCAGCAACGTCGGGGGCGACCGCGTTTCCATTGTCCGCTCCCCGGACCTGAAGGAAGAGCGTTCGCGGAGTGTGAACGGCTCGGTGGATTGGTATCACTTCTTCGGGGACTTCCAGTTGAACCTTTTATTTGAGGGCTTTTACACCAAACTGAATGATCCTTTTGTCCTTTCCGCCCCGGTGGAGGCAGACAACGGATCACTGGTGCAGACCCGTACTAACGGTTCGGGCGCCAAAGTCTATGGAGGGACTCTGGAAGGTAAGATCGCTTACCGGAACAAGGCGCAGCTACAAGCCGGTATCACGGTTCAACACAGCCTGTACGACAACCCGGAAGAGTGGAGCGCCGACAAAGCGCATCTGACGGATGCCGAACGCAACAGTGACAAGATCCTGCGTACCCCCAATTTGTATGGTTATTTTACAGCTTCCTATACACCGGTAAAACCCTTTACGATTGCCCTGAACGGGAATTACACCGGACGGATGTATGTGCCCCATCTGCTGTCACAGGTAGACGGGAGGGCAGATGTTTTGGTAAAGAGTCCGGATTTCTTTGAATTGGGAGCCAAACTGAGTTACGACTTCAAACTGACCGCTAACATGACCTTACAGTTAAATGCCGGCGTACAGAATATGTTCAATTCCTATCAAAGCGATTTCGACAGGGGAGCGACACGTGATTCCGGCTATATTTACGGCCCGGGAAGTCCGCGTACTTACTATGCCGGTGCCCGGTTCAGTTTTTGACAGATACGAAACAAACAGACCTCGTAGGGGCGGTTCGCGAACCGCCCTCCGTGTCAACAAGTGCAGTACTTCATGAAGCTATAGTGCCGTAAAGGAATGAATAACCCGGCAGATAGAATGAACGATGCGGGATGTGTGCCCCCTCCGTCCCTACCCGCTATTCATGTCACAGCCGTGAAACAAAAGAAATCCAATAGTAACATAGAAGGAAGACAGTTGTGACATGAAAGGAATACAGCCGTAACATGCAATAGAGGACCGATGTTTATCCGTTATTGATTCACTATTTGCCTGATTTGAAACAATAAATAATGATTTATCGGTGCGTAGCTACGTTTGTATTACCGGACGCAGATTTCGCAGACGACGCAGAGGAACGCAGATCGTTTATTGTTTAAAAAAAATAAGTCTGCGTTCCTCTGCGTAATCTGCGCCCGTCTGCGTCCGGTAAATACGAGCAAGCACCCCGTTAAATCATCATTTACAAGTTCACAATTTCTTATAAATGTATGGCCTCTTCCAAAGCGATGCCTACCCTTTTTTAGAAATATCCTACAGCCTGGAGGTTATGTAATCGATGATATCCAGACAGAGTGCCGTCGTCTGGTCATTCACATCGAGTTCGGGATTCAGTTCTACCAGGTCCATCGACTTGATCAGGTTGGTGGAAAGCATATGTTCGACGAAGTCTTTGAACTCGTCCGGCATCAGCCCCTCGCAGACACGTGTACCCGTGCCGGGAGCAAAGCGGGGATCGATACTGTCCACGTCGATACTGAAATGGACATTGCGTATCTTCCGTTCCTTCAGCTTCCGCTTGATATCTTCGGCTACAAAACCGATGCCTTTCAGGTGGATCGTGTCCATCGTATAGACACTCAGTTGCTCACGTTCGATCAACTCCTGTTCGCCTTCATCCAGGCTGCGGGTACCGACCAGAAAGACGTTCTGCGGATTCACCTTATTGCCGGGAGCATAGACATTCACCAGTTCTTCGCTTCCCATCCCCATCAATGCGCTGAGCGGCATTCCGTGGATATTGCCGCTCGGAGACGTCTCGCTCGTATTGATATCGCCGTGTGCATCCAGCCAGATAATACCGAAATCGTCGAAACACTTCCCCACTCCGGAAGCGCTGCCTAATCCCAACGAATGGTCGCCGCCGATCACCAGCGGGAAAGCGCCGCCACGCAAGGTGTCATAGACCAGCTCCGCCAGATTATTGTTGACCTCGACAATCGCATCCAGATATTTCATACTCTGCCCACGGGCAAACTTATCCGCTTCCGAAACGGACGGGACATACAGGTTACCCAGATCGAAAGCCCGGTGGCCGTTCTTCCGGATCAAAGCCATCAGCCCCCGTTCGCGCAAGTGGTTCGGGGCACGCTCCACTCCCTCGCGGTCGCACCCTAAATTCAGGGGAACTCCTATCACATTTATCTTCATAGGCAATCAGAATTGTGCAAATGTATCTTTTATAATGCCGACAGCCTCCATCATCTGCTCGCGCGTAATCACCAACGGCGGCGTGAAACGGATGATATGGTCGTGCGTCGGCTTGGCAATCAACCCGTTTTCTTTCAAGGCAAGACAGATATCCCAGGCGACCTTGCCTCCGCGCGGTTCGGTCACGACGGCATTCAGCAGTCCCTTACCCCTCACCTGTTTGATCATCGGGTTGTCGATCCTTTCCATCTCGCTACGGAAAAGGGCACCCATCTCGAATGCGTTTTCCGAAAGATGCTCGTCGCGCACCACTTCGAGGGCCGCTATCGCCACACGCGCAGCCAAAGGATTGCCGCCATAGGTGGAACCATGTTCACCCGGAGCGATTGTCAACATGATCTCATCGTTGGCAAAGACTGCCGACACGGGCGTAACGCCACCCGACAGGGCTTTACCGAGAATCAGTATATCGGGATGAACAGCCTCATAATCACAGGCGAGCAACTTACCTGTCCGTCCGATACCGGTCTGGATCTCATCGGCGATAAAGAGTACATGATGTTGCCGGCACAGCTCATAGCAAGCACGCAGATATCCGTCGTCGGGAACAACCACACCGGCCTCCCCCTGTATCGGTTCCAGCAGGAAGCCGACCACGTCGGGATCTTTCAAAGCCTCTTCCAACTCCGCCACATTATTATATTGTACTTTGATAAAACCGGGCGTATAGGGTCCGAAGTCTGCGTACGAACTGGGGTCCGTACTCATGGATATGATCGTGATGGTACGTCCGTGGAAGTTCTCGCTGCAAACGATGATCTTAGCCCGTTCAGGAGCAATCCCTTTTACCCGATATCCCCAGCGACGTGCTAACTTCAGAGCGGTTTCGACCGCTTCGGCTCCGGTATTCATGGGCAGCAGCTTGTCATACCCGAAGAACTTACAGGCGAACTCCATATACTCGCCCAGCACATCGGCGTGGAAAGCACGCGACACTAACGTCAGTTGTTGCGCCTGATCGATCAGCGCCTTAATGATCTTCGGATGGCAATGCCCCTGGCTCAGGGCGGAATAACCGGACAGGAAGTCAAAATAACGTTTTCCTTCCACGTCCCAAACATAAACGCCTTCTCCCTTTTGGAGAACGACAGGCAGGGGATGATAGTTGTGTGCACCATACTTCCCCTCGCGGGTGATGTAATCTTCCGGTCTCATCTTCATTCAGATTTAAAATTAGCAGACTGTAAGCGTTTCCTACGTCCATGAGCCAAAGGTAAGAAATTGCGCTAACACATTGTCACCAAAACGCATATGTTAAGAAACATAAGTCAGTTCATACTTTTGACACATTCCCATACAGAAGAAGGGACGACTGTTATGTCATCCCTTCTCAAAAAATGTGGCGTGATAATATATGAATCTTGAGAATTAAAAGGTTTGATAAAATTATTACTTTATTACTCTATTGTTATTTATTAGTCTTTAATGCTACCGGTTTGAATAATAAGGCAAACAGGATCAATAATATGAATGAGAATATTGTCGAAATAGCGAAGACAACGGGCCAGTCGCACTTATCCCCGTCGCGGAAAAGACCGATCAGCCAACCGTTCCAGAGCGTCCCGATCAGGAAGCCGATGCCCCATACCAGGAAGAAAAGCAACCCTTGCGCCTGCGCCTTCATCTCTTTGGGCGCCACATTATCCGTATAGACCTGGCCACCCACGAAGAAGAGACCGAAAATCAATCCGTGCACAATAATTCCAATATAATAGAACCACTGCTGTCCGGTTTCCGCACCGAGATAGAACGATGCGTAGCGGACCACCAAGGCGATCATACCGAAGATCAGGGTATTCTTGATCCCGGACTTGATCAATATCCAAGTGGTAATGACGAGGAAAAACATCTCGGCCAACTGCCCGAGGTTCAGCGTCACGGTTATATTCTGTACCTGTTCGTCGGCCAGGATCATCGAACCATATACATGGTACAGATTGAACGGAATGATAGCCAGGAACGTCAGGATCATAAAGGCTCGGTAATTCTTATCTTTCATCAGCGAGAAGGCGCTGAATCCGGTGATATCCATAACCGAGATACCGGCACTCTTATCGACCGAAGGAGGCGTATGCGGAAGTCTCAGGTTCAGAAGGGCAGCGATGAAACAGACGGCGGCACCGCAATACATCGGCAAGTTCGTATCGTCGAAAGCCGGAAGATGCATCACATGGAGCGCGATCACACTGAAGATACCCGAAGCGACCCACCCCACCGAACCGAACATACGGATACGCGGGAACTGCTCCGAAGGCGTATGGCTCATGGCAATCGTACTGGTCAGGCTCTGTGTCGGCATGTGGCAAAGCATCGCCAACACCACGAATGTCATCAACGGGGCAAACGAATCCTGCTGTGCGGCAAAAAGCAAAAAGACACCGGTTAGTATATTCAGTACGGCCAATATCTTCTCCGCCGCAAAATAACGGTCGGCAATCGCACCGATAAAGGAAGAAGCCATCGCACCGATCGCCATCGCACTCAACACTAACGACACCTGGTAAACCTCCAGCTTTAGCGTATGGGAAAGATAAGCGGCCAGCGGAACCCACCATACGGCACTCAGCATATACTGCATAAACATCATCGTGCAGAGCTGAACTTTTGTTCCGAATCCTTGTTTTGAAGTAAGAGTGTTCATATGATTATTAGAATAAAAGGTTTCTACGACCTGTGTTTTTACATGATACAAATGTAGAGATTCCCTCAGGCCGGTTTGTCCGACCTTGTTGCAATCTTTCCCGTATTTATCTCATTCTCTGCGAATCTCACCCCTATTGAGATGATTTATGAAATCCGTGATACAATAAATGAAAACCCATACTGCATTTTTCCGTATCTTTCGCCCATAATAGCAAAATCGCATATGAAGTACCTGAAGTTAATCTTATCAATCCTATTTATATTTTGTCTCACCCGGACATACGCCGACGACAGCAACTACCTTTTCCGCCATTACCAGGTCGAAAACGGGCTTAGCGACAATATGGCGACCTGCTGCGTGCAGGACGGAAAAGGATATGTCTGGATCGGGACGCGGGACGGTCTGAACCGCTTCGACGGCTACACCTTCAAAGTCTTCCGTAACGACCCCGACGAAACCGAGACGTTGGGAAGCAACTGGATCACCTGCCTGGGATGCGACCACGACGGCAACCTGTGGGTCGGGACGCTTTCGGGCCTTTACCAATATAATGACGAGAAGGAATCATTCCGGCATATCTCCTTTACCGCAGACAAGGGCATCGACATTTTCCAGTTCGACAAGGAGAACAAGCTTTGGATACTGATGGATGGAAACCTGATCCAGTATAACACGGAAGACAACCAGTTCCGTATCTTCTCCTCCGAGAATAACCAGAATTACACCTCGTTCTGCATCACCCGCGAAAACAATATCTGGATCGGAAGCTCGGACGGCCATATCATGCTGCTAAATCCGGAAGACGAGACGACGGAGTCTTATAATGTATTCACCCATTCTTCCCCGAACACACCCCGGAAGCTGTCCATGCTCTACCCCTCGCCAACAAGCGACCGTATCTACATTGCTTTCGAGCACGACGACGTCAAGATATTCGATCCTGCGACATGCGACTATCAGGACCTCAATATCCAAAAGATCAACCAGCTTACGATCCTGATCAACAGCTTTCTGGAAAAAGACGCCAATGAACTGTGGGTCGGAACGGATTCCGGACTGTTCATTTATAAGATCGACACCGGAGAATGTACCCGCATACGGCAGGACCCGTTGGACCCATACGCCCTGTCGAGCCATTTCATCTCGGCCTTCTGCCGGGACAGGGAAAACGGCATCTGGATTTGTTTCCACCAAAACGGCCTCAACTATTATTCTCCCTTCCGCCCATTCCACGTACACTATCCCTGGGACGGGCAGCACTCGATGAAGGGGGAAGTGATCCGGGATATCTGTACCGACGTATATGGGAATATATGGGTCGGGACGGAAGATGCCGGCATCAACTGTCTGGAAAAGAAAACCGGGACCTTCACCAACTACCAGCCGGTACCGGGAGGCAACGGACTGTCGCACACCAATATCCGGGGATTGGCCGCATCGGGCGACCGGCTCTGGATCGGACATGTCATCCACGGCATCGACCTGATGGATATCAAGACGCGGAAAGTGATCAAACACTACAACCTGTTGAAAGATTCGGTAACAGTGAAAAACAGTGCCATACGCTGCATCAAAGTCTCGCAGGAAGGACAAATATATGTCGGCACCGATGACGGCGTGTATAAATACGACTTCCTGAACGACCGTTTCCTCTACGCCCCGCAGTTTCCGCCTTTCGCGGTGAATTGTATCTACGAAGACCGCCTGGGCAGAATCTGGACCGGTATGTTCAACCGCAGTTTCTACTATAACCCGATCAGTAATTCCGGCATGTACCTGCCATATGACAAGCTGAACACACAACGGCACAACTTCGTGAACGACGCCTGCGAAGACAAAGATGGCAACATGTGGTTTGCAACCGTGGAAGGCGTAATCAAATATGATTTCCAGACAGGCGAATCCCTGCACTACACCGTAAAGAACGGCATGCCCAGCAACGTCGCCTTCCGTATCCTGCGTGACGAGAACGAGCATATGTGGATCAGTACGGCAAACGGCCTGGTCAGCCTCGAACCCGGAACGGGGAAAATCACGACCTACACCGAGTCGCATGGGTTGATCACCCGCCAGTTCAACGACAACTCGGCTTTCAAAGATAATGAAGGGACTTTCTACTTCGGCTCCGTAAAAGGTTTCATCCACTTCAATCCGTCCGAAGTCATTCCGACCGCCGAAATGATGAATGTGCACTTGGGTAGCCTGGAAATCCAGAATGAAGAAAGCGAGAAACGGATTATCAACTGTTCCGCCGAATCGGAGCCAAAGAAAATCACGCTGACACACAAACAGTCCACTTTCAGCATCAACTTCTCCGCCCTCAATTTCATCGCGCCCAAATCCATCCAATATTCATACCGGATGGGTAATACGGAATGGATTCCCATAGGCGAACGTAACACGGTCTATTTCACGGAGCTACATCCGGGCGATTATACCTTCGAGGTACGCGCCGCCAACCTGTCGAATACGTGGAGCGACACGCCGACACGGCTAAATATAACCGTTTTGCCGCCCTGGTGGGCTTCGAACACGGCCTATGCTTCCTACATCGGTGTCATACTCGCCATTATAGCCGGATCGTTCTGGTCCTGGCGGCTGAAGACCAAACGGGCGATGGCCTACAATATGCAGTTGTTCGAAGACCAAAAAGAAAAGGAGCTGTATCAGGCAAAGATAGACTTCTTTATCAATATCGCCCACGAGATCCGCACACCGCTCACCCTGATCAAGAATCCGCTCGAACGGCTCCTGAAGTCCGATAAGATCGGTGAAAAGGAAAGCAAATCACTGACACTGATGGACAAAAACGTATCGCGCCTTCTGTCGCTGGTCAACCAACTGTTGGACTTCCGCAAAACGGAGATAGAAGGATATCGCCTCAGTTTCGTCCGGACAGAGATCGTCACGCTCCTGACCGAGACTGCCAAACGCTTCCAGGAATCGGCTACGGCAAACGGCCTGTTGCTGAACCTCGACCTGTCGCTATCCGAACTTTATGTATTTGTAGATAAGGAAGCGATTACCAAGATATTCAGCAACCTGTTCTCCAACGCGATCAAATATGCGGCAGGCAGTATCATCGTGCGCCTGCAGCTCGCACCCGACTACGAGACATTCACGATCGACTTTATCAACGACGGCAAGCCGATCCCCGCTGAAATAGGGGAAAAGATATTCGAACCTTTCTACCGGATAACAGGAGATGCCGGCAGCAAGCCCGGTACAGGACTCGGACTGCCCTTAGCGCGTTCGCTGGCGGAGATGCATAACGGCACCCTTCAACTGGCGAAGTTTGCCGATGGCCCGTCCATGACCATGTTCCGCCTGACCTTGCCGGTCAAGCTCCCGGAATCCATCAAACAGACGGAAGAAGAGGTTACGGCACAGGCCACGCCGCAACGGACGGACTTCATCCACGATGAATCGCGCCCGACAATCCTGATCGTTGAAGACAATAAGGAAATGGCAACTTTCATTGCCGACGAAGTCAACCAGTTGTATAACGTAGCGCTGGCCGGGAACGGAGCGGAAGCGATCGGACTGTTGAAGAAACATAGCATCCAACTTATTATCAGCGATGTGATGATGCCTGTAATGGACGGTTTCTCCCTGTTGAAGGAAGTAAAGACAGATATAGAATTCAGCCATATCCCGGTCATCCTGCTGACGGCCAAGAACACGATGCAGTCGCGCCTCGAAGGATTGGAGTTAGGGGCGGACGCTTATCTGGACAAACCTTTCTCGACCAGCCTGCTGATGGCACAGATATCCAACCTGATCTCGAACCGCGACAACATACGCAAGTTCTATTTCAACTCCCCTATTGCCAATATGAAATCGATGGCATACACAAAGGCGGATGAGAACTTCCTCGAAAAGCTGAACGAGATTATCAACGAACATATCGGCAACCCCAACCTGGACGTTAACATGATTGCCGACCTGATGCACCTCAGCCGCCCGACCCTGTACCGGAAAATCCGCGCCATCTCCGACCTGACACCCAATGAACTGATCAAGATCAGCCGTCTGAAAAAAGCGGCCGAACTCCTGATACAAGGAAACATGAAGATATACGAGATATCGGAAGCAACCGGTTTCAGTTCCCAGTCCTATTTCTGGTCCGCCTTCATCAAACAGTTCGGCATGAGCCCGTCGAATTATGCGAAAGAGAATAAGTAATAACAAAAAAGGCACGGATTATATCGATCCGTGCCTTTTTTGTTATTACTACTTGTTCTTACTCCTGGTTAGCCAGGAAATTCTTCAGCGGATTTGTGTACATTTCCAGCATCTTTGTACGCAGGAATGCTTCATCCTTATTCGGTAATACGATTTTATCCAACTGGCCTTGCAAGTATTCTTCAAACTGCTTCTTATCCTTTAAGCCGTAGTGTTCGCTGAAACGGTGCGTTCCGGTCAGCATATCATAAGCTACATAATTGCAGGGATAGAAACGGTAATGTTTATAAATCTCCTTGTCGATAATAGTGGCAACAGCATTGATCAGTTCATTCTTCTCCATATTCGGGTCCAACCGGGCAAGCTGGTCGTTAATCGGCTGAGTCAGGGTGAAGTGGACACGTCCCTTGTTATTCAGAATACCGGTCTCCATACTCAACAGGTCGTCGCGCTGGCACTTTACAAACTCAGGATCGTCGCGTTTCTGCTGAAATTCCTTTGCTTTCAGGAAGTCGCACGGGTCGAACTCGTAAGAGATCGCTACCGGAAAGATATTCAACTCCATCAGGTTCGACAGGAAATCCTTATCGCCGCTCATGTTCAACATTTTCAGGATACTGCCCTGCGTACGGTCGTCGGAATCCTTGGCGCGGCCTTCACGCTGCGCAATCCAGACAGACTCTTTCGTCTCGGTGATCGTATGGCGGATATAAGCGGAAAGCACCTTACTCACTTCCAACATCTGGCGCACCGGGATATTACGTTTGACAATAAAGCTGTTGTTCAGGCGTACCAACGTCTCGATCCAGGGACGGATCAACAGGTTATTACCAATGGCTACCTGTGTCATTCCATAACCCACATCATACAGCATGACATTCAGGAATGAAGCATCCAACACGATGTCGCGGTGATTAGAAATAAAGGTACAAGGCTTTTTATCCTTCGGTAAACGGCTACGGCCGGAAATCGTCAGCGAGAAAGTGGTCTTGTTTGCCACTAACATAACTGCCTCATACGCCAATTTAGACTTAAAGTCTTCTTTCGTCTTAAAGGAGCGCATGGTTTCGGAAAACTCTTTCCAGTTCACATCCGGCTCTATATACCGAAAGGCCCGCTCGAAATCTTCGTTGGCAACAAGCGATTCGATCGCATCTTTTACCTCGTCGTTATTCAGCGGACGAATATCGTCAAAATTATTAATCGGAACTTCCATATCTTTTAGTTAAACTCGTTTTCTATAATATCAGTCATTACATCTTTTATATCCAGACCGGCAGCCCGTACTTGCTGCGGGATAAAACTGGTCGCCGTCATGCCGGGAGTGGTATTGATTTCGAGCAGTTTCGGTTCACCGTCTGCCGGAATAATATAATCCACACGGATCAGGCCTTTGGCGCCCAATATATCGTATATTCTTAATGTCTCGCGTTGTACCTTTTCTGTTAGTTCTGCAGAAATGCGGGCCGGTGTAATCTCCTGCACCTGGCCGTTATACTTGGCGTCGAAATCGAAGAACTCATTATCCGTTACGACTTCGGTAAGCGGGAACACGACTTCCTTTTCCGCTGTCTTATAGCAACCGCACGTCACCTCGGTCCCCTCGATAAAACTTTCGATGACCACTTCGCGCCCTTCGCCGAAAGCCTTCTCGATAGCCGGCCGGATCGCCGAAGCCTCTTTCACTTTCGTCACTCCGAAGCTGCTACCGCCATCGTTCGGTTTGACAAAAACCGGAAGCCCGAGGCTGCCGACCACTTCTTCGTCCGTAACCGTCTGTCCTTTGAACAAATGTATGGAACGGGCAATATTGACACCGAATCCTTTCAGATAGTGATTGCAGGCGAACTTATTGAAAGTAAGCGCACTCACAAACATTCCGCAAGAAGAATAAGGCATTCCGATCATATCAAAATAACCCTGCAGGCGTCCGTCTTCTCCCGGAGTACCGTGAATCGTAATATAAGCAAAATCAAAATGTTTAACCTCGCCATTCTCGCGGAAACTGAAATCGTTTTTATCTATTGGCGTATGTTCCCCTCCGGGAAGTTTCACTGCCCATTCGTTTCTTTTAACGATGGCAATATATACATTATATTTGTCTTTATCAAGAAAAGAGTAGATTCCTTCAGCACTTTTTAAAGAAATAACAATTTCGGAGGAATCACCTCCGGCTACAATAGCAATGTTCCTTTTCATCTTTATAGTTCTTTAGTATTTGCATATACGCGCCATTTATCGATCAATGCAGTCATGTCGGCAGGTATTTCGGAATCAAAAAACATTTCCTCGCCTGTAGTCGGATGGACAAAACCTAACGTCTTGGCATGAAGCGCCTGACGGGGACAAATGGCAAAACAGTTATCGATAAACTGTTTATATTTAGAAGAGGTTGTTCCTTTCAATATCTCATTTCCGCCATAACGTTCGTCGTTGAACAGGGTATGGCCGATATATTTCATGTGGACGCGGATCTGGTGCGTACGTCCTGTCTCGAGACGGCATTTCACCAGCGTGACATAGCCTAAGCGTTCCTGTACGGAATAGTGCGTAACAGCCGTCTTGCCCTGGTCTCCCTCGGGAAAAACGATCATCTGCATGCGGTCACGGGGGTTGCGGCCGATGTTGCCTTCGATCCGGCCTTCGTCTTCACGCACGATGCCCCACACTAATGCACGGTATTCGCGTTTGGTTGTCTTATGGAAAAACTGCATACTGAGATGCGCCTTCGCTTCCGGTTTTTTGGCGACAACAAGCAGTCCGGATGTGTCTTTATCGATGCGGTGCACGAGTCCCAACGCGGGATCGTTCGGATCGTACGTAGGATCATCCTTCAGATACCAGGCAAGGGCATTCACCAACGTGCCTGTATAGTTTCCGTGTCCGGGATGCACCACGAGTCCCGCCGGCTTATCCACCACTAACAGGTCGTCATCTTCGTACACGATTTTAATCGGAATATTTTCAGGGAGAATCTCGAATGTCCGCGGAGGCCGTGTCATCATGATCGTCACGACATCTTCCGGCTTCACCCGGTAATTACTCTTCACCGGCTTACCGTTCGCCATGATGCAACCGGCATCGGCGGCCGACTGTATCCGGTTCCTTGTAGCCCCAAACATGCGGTCGACCAGGAATTTGTCCACACGCAACAACGACTGTCCGCGATCGGCAACGAAGCGGAAGTGTTCATACAGTTGAGGAGCCTTATCTTCGCCCTCTTCCGGCTGCAACAGGTCATCTACCTGTTCATCATCCATTTCGTCCAAAAACTCATCCATAGTTAAAACCAGTTTTCTTCTTCACTATCCAACGATTCGACCGGAACACTGTCGTCCGGCAACCCGAGCGAGTCTGCCGGCATCTCTGCATCGCCGCTGCTGACCTTCAGGACCAGCGGAGCGGTAAGCGGCACGTGTTCGCCCTTTTGGAGCGTACGTCCGTTCAGTTCGACACTCAGAGCCAAGTCTTTAAAATCACCGGGCACATATTCGATCTCGATCTTTTCAAATCCGCGGGCACGGAGAATGGCATAAGCCTGCCGGAAAGAGAGGTCTTCCACTTCCGGAATCGTCGCCATTTGCGAGGTAAGCGCGTTCACCGTGATGAACACGATACGTCCTTCTTTCACTTTCGAGCCGGCCATCGGCACAAGCTCGACAATCGCACCCGGCTTCACATCTTTAGAAAAGACGGAGTCGATCACGTTATAGCGTAAATTACTATTCTTGAAAAATTCAGCGGCTTCTTCGATTCTCAGTCCTTTGACATCCGGCACCACAACAGCCTCATTGTGCCGGGTGTACGAGTCGAGCCACTTCAGTGTTCCGAATACCAGAGCACAGGCTACGACGACAGCCAGCAACAAATTTAAGACGTACGGATTTTTTATCAGCTTAACTAAAAAGTCTTTCATTTCTATCTTGTATTTGTAGGCGGGTCAAAAGTAGAAAACAAAGCCGTTAAAACAAAGAAAGTAAAGGCTTTTTAGTAAAAACCTCTACTTTCTTTATGAAAAATCTTCAAACGGAAAGAATTATCCGTTGTATTCGTCAGAAACTGTTAATTTAGCTCTTCCTTTAGCACGACGAGAAGCTAATACTCTGCGGCCATTAGCTGTAGCCATTCTTGAACGGAAGCCGTGCTTGTTCTTTCTTTTCCGGTTGGAAGGTTGAAATGTTCTTTTCATCTTTCTGTATATTATTTATTATTATCTTATTCTCATACCAATTTGGGCTGCAAAGATAGAGGCTTTTTTTTAATAAACAAAGAGTTGCCTCAAAAAACTTTCAGCAAACGACAACCGCACCTTGCTTGAAAACGGAAGGCAGTTAAAATATCCCTCCCTTATACATATCATTAAAGTTCGTATGCTGTCCCTCCAACTTCTGCGCTTCGTCACCTTCGGGATTCAGTTCGATCGACTTCTTCAGGTCTTCGAAAGCGCCTTCCTTATCACCTTTCAGGTTCTTGGCGCGACCACGTTCGGCATACGCTTTGGCAAATTCGGGTTTCAGGTCGATCATTTCGTCAAAGAAAGAGATGGCTTCATCCAAACGCTCCTGCGCGATCAGCAGATTGCCGGTCAACAAGGCGGCTTCGTCGTTGAAGGGATTCAGCTCCAATGTATTCTGATAGTCGGCAGCAGCGGCATCCAAGTTTCCCATTGCTTCATGAATACGGCCTCTCAGCAGATAAGTCGTTTCTTCTTCGGGGGCCAGCTCGATCGCCTTTTCGACATCGGGAAGCGCCTCGGCTGCCTGCGACATAGATAATAATATCTGGGCACGCATCAGGTAGGCGTCCGTAAAATCTTCTTTCAAGGCAATAGCTTTCGTCAGGTCGGCAATCGCACCCAGCGGATCGGCAGTGGTCCGTTTTGCCTTCCCCATCAGAAACCATGCCAGGTGGTTCGTATCTTCCAGTTCGAGGACATGCTGGCAATCAGCAATCACATCGGCATCTTTATCCAGCATAAAAAGCACGCTTACCCTTGTCAGACGCGTATTGATATGGTCGGGTTCCAGCTCGACCATCCGGTTCAGCACTTCGAGCGCTTCTTCCGCCTTATTTGCAACCGTATAGGCAGCAACCAGATAAGTCATCGTCTCAAAATCCTCCTGCAGGTTCAATGCCTCGGTAAAACATTTGATTGCATACGCCACCTGCCCCATCTTTTGGGCACGGACACCATCGTATTTCAATATATCGAATTTCTTCTGATCGCTCTTTGCTTTTTCCTCCTCCGGCGTTGCAGCCTTGGATGACGAGAATAAAGATGTAAAAAAGTTTCCCATAACGTCTTGCTATTAGTTTCGAACGGCAAAGATATAAAAAATAATGAACCTGTAAATGATGATTTATCGGTGCATCGCTATGTATGTATTACCGGACGCAGATTTCGCAGACGACGCAGACGAACGCAGATCATTTATTGTTTCAAATATGTCAAGTTTTAAACTTCCTGCAAACCTGACGAATATACAATATCCCCTTTTTCAGCCATTTTTCTATTTCGTCCGAAATCTTGATCGATTTTGAATTGACTCTTTTCACGATTTTAATCTTCTTTACTGACAGTAGATGGAGAGAGGTGCGCAGGCAGTCTGAAAAAACGTACAATTTGATTACCGGAAAGCAGAAACACCGTCAAAGTGATAAACCTTAACTCCCGAAGAATCGAATATTTGAAAATAAAACGGACGGCGTTCCAAATATCCCAAGGAAATTCAGGGGCTTTTTTGCCCTTAAGACGGTCCTCTTTTCAATTACGACCGTTCTAATCGCCATTATGACCGTCCTAATCTTCGCGAGCTGCCGAGTGCACTACACATTAGCACGGTCGTAATGGCGATTAGGACGGTCGCAATTGGTGAAAACGCTCAAAAAAGAGAGAAAAGTCCCTTTTTGAGGTCAAAAAAGCGGATTAACATTTGTTTTGTTTCGGATGCCTTTCGAGCCAAAAAAATACGTTTTATACAATAAGCCCTCGAAAATCAGGAACAACTTCCATACCCATCGAAGAACGGTGCATATAAAAGGATGAGTTGGTTTCAAAATAAACAAATTATCAAGTTAACCATATACATTCATAACATAAAAACCAAAGTTCATTACAAATTATAACTTTTTCAGAAAAAAGGAACGTTATATTTTGTATTTTTATATCGGAGCATAAAGCTGGATTCAGACATTTTACTAATTTTGTGCCAGATTTTTTAACTTGGGTAGGATTGTGCCAGCCACACCAACCGCACGCCTCCCTATCAATTTATGAGTATGGAAAACTTGGAAACTGGACTTTTGTTAATGGTAGTTGGGATGACCACCGTTTTTGCCATTCTGCTAATCGTTATCAATCTTGGGAAGGGGCTGATCGTATTGGTCAACAAATATGCACCCGAAGAGATCATTGTAAAAAAACAGGTGACACTGCAAAGACAGGCGGTGCCCGCTTCGCCGGCCGGCGGAATTACAAACCAGACAACTGCCGCTATCGTATCGGCCGTCAGTGTTGTGACAGGCGGTCAGGGTAAGGTTGTCAAAATCGAGAAATTATAATTGCATTTATACATAAAAATATCATGAAGAGAGAAATCAAATTTAGTTTGGTCTTCCGTGACATGTGGCAATCTGCCGGAAAATATGTTCCCACCGTTGACCAACTAACGCGGGTAGCACCTGCCATCATCGAAATGGGATGCTTCGCCCGTGTAGAGACCAATGGCGGAGGATTTGAACAGGTTAATTTATTATTTGGTGAAAACCCTAACAGGGCTGTACGCGAATGGACGAAACCATTCCATGAAGCCGGTATACAAACACATATGCTCGACCGTGCACTGAACGGATTGCGCATGAGCCCGGTGCCCGACGACGTGCGCCAGTTGTTCTATCAGGTCAAGAAAGCACAGGGGACGGATATCGCCCGTACCTTCTGCGGATTGAACGACGTCCGCAACATCGCTCCCTCCATTAAATATGCGAAAGCAGCCGGAATGATCTCACAATGTTCGTTGTGTATCACCCACTCCCCGATCCATACGGTCGAATACTACACCAAGATGGCGATGGAACTGATCGAATTGGGAGCGGACGAAATCTGTATCAAGGATATGGCAGGCATCGGCCGGCCGCACTCGTTAGGACAGATCGTGGCTAACATCAAGGCCAAGCATCCGGAAATTCCGGTTCAGTACCACAGCCATGCCGGTCCCGGTTTCAACGTGGCTTCCATCCTCGAAGTTTGTAATGCCGGTTGCGACTACATCGACGTGGGCATGGAACCGCTTTCATGGGGAACAGGACATGCCGACCTGCTGACCGTACAGGCGATGCTGAAAGACGCCGGTTATAAAGTACCGGAAATCAATATGGAAGCCTACATGAAGGTTCGCAGCCTGATTCAGGAATTTATGGATGACTTCTTAGGATTGTATATCAGCCCGAAAAACCGTCTGATGAACTCATTGCTGATCGGCCCGGGATTGCCGGGCGGCATGATGGGCAGCCTGATGTCCGACCTCGAAAAGAATCTGGAAACGATCAACAAAAACAATATCAAGAACAATAAGCCGCTTATGAGCCAGGATCAGCTGCTGATCAAGCTGTTCGACGAAGTGGCTTATGTATGGCCGCGTGTCGGTTATCCTCCTTTGGTAACACCGTTCAGCCAGTATGTCAAGAATCTGGCCCTTATGAACGTAATGCAGATGGAAAAAGGCAAAGCCCGCTGGAGTATGATTGCCGACGATATCTGGGATATGATTTTAGGCAAGGCAGGACGCCTGCCGGGACCGTTGGCTCCCGAAATCATCGAGAAGGCAAAAGCCGAAGGACGCGAATTTTTCGAAGGCAACCCGCAGGACAACTATCCTGACTCACTCGACAAATACCGCAAGCTGATGAACGAAAAGCAATGGGAAACAGGCGAAGACGACGAAGAATTGTTTGAATATGCCATGCATCCCGCCCAGTACGAAGCTTATCGTTCAGGCAAGGCAAAAGTGGAATTCAAGGCGGATGTCGCCAAGAAGAAAGCGGAGAAACAAGGTGCCGCCAAACCCGTAGCACCGGCTGCAACGCCTGCCGTAGCTCCAGCCAACGTAACGATGGCAATGCCGACCACACCCCAGGTCATGACTGTCGATGTAAACGGACAGGCATTCAAAGTTACCGTCGCATTCGGAGATACCGCAGGCGCAACCCCTGCACCGGAAACGCCGGCTGCTCCCGCTGCCGCACCAGCGCCTGCCGCTGCACCTGCCGGAGCCGGAAAAGAAGTACTTTCGCCGTTAGAAGGCAAGTTCTTCCTGGTGAAAGGAGCTTCCGACACGCCTGTAAAAGTCGGGGATGTAGTGAAAGAAGGGGATGTGCTCTGTTATGTGGAAGCCATGAAAACGTATAATGCCGTACGCGCCGAATTTGGCGGGACTGTCACAGCAATCTGCCTGGCCTCCGGTGACGCGGTTTCGGAAGATGACGTATTAATGACAATACAATAATGAACGAGATATTTCAAAATTTGTATGAGATGACTGCGTTCAGCAACATCATTGCTGAACCGCAGTTCCTGATCATGTATGCCATTGCGTTCATCCTGCTCTATTTAGGTATCAAGAAGCAGTATGAACCGTTATTGCTCGTACCGATCGCATTCGGCGTGTTGCTTGCCAACTTTCCCGGAGGCGATATGGGAGTGATACAGGCAGACGAGAACGGCCTGATCAACATACATGGAGTGATGAAGAACATCTGGGAAATGCCGCTTCACGACATCGCCCATGAACTGGGATTGATGAACTTCATCTATTATATGTTGATCAAGACAGGGTTCCTTCCTCCTATTATCTTTATGGGTGTGGGAGCGCTGACGGACTTCGGGCCAATGTTGCGCAACCTGCGGCTTTCCATATTCGGAGCGGCTGCCCAGTTAGGTATCTTTACCGTTTTGCTGGTGGCTATCCTGATGGGATTCACTCCGAAAGAAGCGGCTGCATTAGGGATTATCGGCGGCGCTGACGGACCGACGGCAATCTTTACGACAATCAAGTTAGCTCCGCACCTGTTAGGACCGATCGCAATCGCGGCTTATTCCTATATGGCATTGGTTCCGGTTATCATACCTTTGGTAGTCAAACTGTTCTGCTCCAAAAAGGAATTGTGTATCAACATGAAGGAGCAGGAAAAGAAATATCCGTCTACCACGGAGATCAAGAACCTGCGCGTGCTGAAGATCATTTTCCCGATCGTGGTCACTACGGTTGTGGCGTTGTTCGTACCGAGTGCAGTGCCTTTGATCGGTATGCTGATGTTCGGTAACCTGGTAAAGGAAATCGGGACAAACACATTCCGCCTGTTCGATGCTGCCTCAAACAGCATTATGAATGCGGCAACCATATTCTTAGGATTATCGGTTGGGGCTACTATGACGGCAGAAGCCTTCCTGAACTTCACGACAATCGGTATCGTGATCGGCGGCTTCCTCGCATTTGCCCTCTCCATCGCAGGCGGTATCTTCTTTGTCAAGCTGTTCAACCTCTTTACTAAAAAGAAGATCAATCCGCTGATCGGAGCGACCGGACTGAGCGCTGTGCCGATGGCATCGCGCGTAGCCAACGAAATCGCCCTGAAGTACGATCCCAAGAACCATGTACTCCAATATTGCATGGCCAGTAACATCTCCGGCGTAATCGGTTCTGCCGTTGCTGCCGGCGTGCTGATCTCGTTCCTGGGATAAGCCATAAACTGGACGCAGACTACACAGACGAGCGCAGAATAACGCAGATTTATTTATTGAATTGATAATATCTGCGTTATTCTGTGCTCGTCTGCGTTATCTGCGTCCGGTAAATACTGCCTTTTATTTATTATTTTAACATTTTCTCGCAAATAAATCGCTTTCAAATGCTGAAATCCAAAAATATTTACTTTAATTTGTGACTTGATATAGGATACATTTATCCTTATTCTTAAATGCGATTGAATATGATGGACACTCACGAAACTAATTTGCCTGCCGAAGAAACCGGCAAATTGGAAGAAACTAAAGCCCCGGTGACGGCACCGGAAGACACGGCGGAAGAAGTTGTAACGAATGAAACACCGGAAGCCGAAGTTGTAGCGGAAGAGACATCTGCTGAAGCAGAAGTCAGCACTGACGAAACTGCGGCAGGCGATGATGTGGCTACGGCTGCGGGAAAATTATCGAAAGAAGAAATTCTGGAGAAATTGACCGGATTGGTTGCAGCGGCAGCCGATGCAACCCGCAACGAGGTGGAAGCCCTCAAACAGGCTTACTACAAAATCCACCGGAGCGAAGTGGACGAATTGAAGAAAGCATTTCTGGAAGACGGAGGTGAAGAAAAAGATTTCGTTGCTCCCGAAGATGAAACAGAAAACAAGATTAAAGACCTGCTTGCTGTTTACAAAGAAAAACGGGCCGCTATCCTTGCCGAAGAAGAACGCGTAAAGGCTGCCAACTACGCCTTGAAGCTCCAGTTGATCGACCAGCTGAAAGCCCTGACAGAAAGCCAGGAAGACTTCAACAAGCTATACAACGACTTCAAAGACATCCAGCAGAGATGGAAAGAAGTGAAAGCTGTTCCGCAGGAGCATGTAAGCGAACTGTGGAAGAACTATCAGATATACAGTGAAAAGTTCTACGACATCATTAAGATAAACAACCAGTTCCGCGATTACGACTTCAAGAAGAATCTGGAATTGAAAACCGCCCTCTGCGAAACAGTCGAGAAACTGCAGACAGAACCGGACGTCGTATCCGCTTTCCACCAGCTTCAGAAACTGCACCAGCAATGGCGCGAGATCGGTCCGGTTGCCAAAGAATTGCGCGAAGACTTGTGGGCCCGCTTCAAAGCCGCTTCCACAATTATCAACAAGCGCCATCAGGAACACTTCGAGGGTCTGAAAGCTAAAGAGCAGGAGAATCTGGAAGCAAAGACAGCTATTTGCGAACAAATAGAGGGCATCGACTACTCCGCTTTGAAATCATTCAAAGACTGGGAAGAGAAGAACAAAGAAGTGATATCCCTGCAGGAAAAATGGAAAACAATCGGTTTCGCACCGAAGAAATCCAACGTGAAGATATTCGAACGCTTCCGTGCCGCCTGCGATGTCTATTTCAACCGCAAAAGCGAATTCTACAAAGGCATCAAGGAAGAGATGGAAAAGAATCTCGAACTGAAAAAAGCCTTGTGCGAAAAAGCGGAAGCATTGAAAGACAGCACTGAATGGAAGAGCACTACCGAAAAGATGATCGCCTTGCAGAAAGAATGGAAAACGATCGGTTCGGTTGCCCGCAAACATTCCGATGCCATCTGGAAACGCTTCATCTCGGCCTGCGATTATTTCTTTGAACAAAAGAATAAAAATGTTTCTTCCCAAAAGAGCGTAGAACAGACAAATCTGGCTGCTAAAAAAGCACTGATCGAGAAGATCAACGCAATAGAAGAGACTAACCATGATGAAGCTCTTGCCACCTTAAAAGGACTCATGGCGGAATGGAACACCATCGGCCATGTCCCGTTCAAGGAAAAAGACAAGATATACAAAGAATATCATGAAGCGGTAGACAAACAATTCGACCGCCTCAAAGTCGACCAGAACGACCGCAAGATGCAGACATTCCGCAACAACCTGAGCGATATGAGCGGCGGTGAACGCGGAAAAGGAAAGCTTTACGGCGAACGGGAAAAACTGATGCGTATGTTCGAACGGATGAAGAACGAACTTCAGACCTACGAAAACAACATCGGATTCCTCAGCATCTCCTCCAAAGGCGGCGGCGGATTGGTAAAAGAGATGGAACGTAAGATTGAAAAACTAAAAGACGAGATGGCACTTATCGTCAAAAAGATTGATGCCATCGATGAGAATCTGGAATAAAACATATGAAGCCGCCCGTTAACCGGACGGCTTCGTTGCTTTTCTTTTGCATATGAGATCTAAATTACACTATTTCAACCCGGGACACGAAACAGCCATACTCCAAGGCTCTGAAAATTATACTCCCCCGACCAACGTACAAAGAATGATTCGGGAGCTGGCCTATCTTCCTGTCTGGTATGCAGACCCGGAAGATTTTGTTTTCACGGAAGAACTCATCTCTCCCCGTTTCTTCTCTTTGCAACCAAAAGAACTCAAACCCTTTGCAACCCCTATCTCCCGGAAAGAGCTTGAAGGAAAAGGGAACAATCTGCCCCAAATGGAAGCAGCTCCCTGGGGTGTTTCACCTCAAAGCCTCCATCTCTTCAACAAGCTCAAGCAAAATGGCAACCTGGATCTTGCCATCCCCGAATGGAAAGATGATTATACCCGGTTGACAGGCCGTCAGACCGCAGCCGAATGTCTGGACAAAATACGGGAACTGATGCCGGAGATGGCTTTCCCCGTTGCACCGAAATTCTGCAAAAAGATAAGGGAAGTGGAAAAATACCTGATTCTCCAAAGGGCTCCTTTTGTACTGAAAACCCCTTATTCTTCCTCCGGCAGAGGACTCCTCTGGTTGCCGGAACGCAAACTCACGGCTAAAGACCGCACCTGGATAGAGGGGGCGCTCAACAAACAGGGATGCGTCAGCATCGAATGCGCACTCGACAAACACCTCGACTTTGCCATGGAATTCCATTCGGACGGAAAAGGGAATGTACGCTACGAAGGCCTTTCCGTATTCGGAGCAGAAAAAAAAGGAGCCTATTCCGGTAATGTATTGGGAGAGCAGTCACATTTAGAAAGTTTCTTTATCGAGCACTTCGGAGACGACACCTTCCAACGGTTGAAAGAGTCTGTGCGCGAAGCAGTCCGGCAGATATACGGCTCGATCTATTCCGGCTACCTGGGAGTGGATATGCTGGTTTACCGCAAAGCTTCCGACAATTCATTCGCCATACATCCTTGCATAGAAGTCAACATGCGGTACACAATGGGCATGGTCGCCTTGCGCATCAGCCAGAAATATCTGGCGCCACACGCACGCGGCGATATGCACATCACATACCAAAGCAAACCGGGAGAAGCCTACGAGCATCACTGCTTCATGAAGAAAGCCTACCCGCTCGAAATGAAAGACGGCAAAATAAGAGAAGGCTACGTCCCCCTCTGCCCGGTAACGAAAGAGACGAAATACCGGGCCTATATGCTCATATTCTAAGCCGGCTCACAACGTATTCCTCAACACCCGCCTCATCACCGCCTCGCGCAGGTTGCGGGCGACGGGAATCTTATGGCCGGAGATATGCAGCATGTTTCCTTCTATCAGATCGATGCGGGCGATGTTTATAATGTAGGATTTGTGGGATTGCAGGAACGTGTCTTCGGGAAGGGAAGCGGCGATGTTCTTCATCGTGGAATGCACCAGCGTCCTGCCCGCAGGGGTATAAATACAGACATAGTTCTCGACCGCCTCGACAAACAGGATTTCTTTCAGATAGATTTTCTTCATCAGCTTATCACTTTTCACAAAGAGATAAGGATCATCGCCGGTGGCAGGAGCTTCCTTTTGCAACGTGGCATGCACCTTGTTCACCGCTTTCAGGAAACGCTCGAAAGAGATCGGTTTGAGCAGGTAGTCGGCGACATCCAGCTCATATCCCTTCAGGGCATACTGCTCATAGGCGGAGGTGATGACCACTTTCGGAGGATTCGCCAGCGTGGAAAGCAGGTCCAGGCCGGACAGGTAAGGCATCTCGATATCCAGGAAAAGCAAATCGGGCTGCTGCTCCTTCAACAAGGTGTTCAACTGGATCGCATCTTCACATACGCCAGTCAAGGTTAGAAAATCCACCTTCTCCACATACGACTGCAAGCCTTTCCGGGCAACCGGTTCATCATCTGTTATCACACAATTTATATTCATAATGTATCGATTTCTATCATGAGTTTTACGGAATACAATTCCGGTTCTTTCTTAACGACAAGACTGTGCTTTTCAGGATAGAGAAGCTCCAACCTCCGTTTCAGGTTTTCAAGCCCGATCCCCTTTTTCCCGGACGGAGAAGGCGGAAGAGGAGGCAGACTGTTCGTAATCTCAAACAGGATTTTCCCTGCCTCATCCGTCATACGGTAATCGATCCGGTAGTCACCGCCCACATATTTAAAGGCATTCTCCACCAAAGGCAGAAACAAAAGCGGATAAACCGGCTGTTCACAGAGCGAAGGAGAGAAAGAGACGTCCAGCCTCAACCGCTCACTCATCCGCAGCTTCTGCATATTCATATAGGTACGCAGATAGTCGATCTCTTTCTGCACCGGGACTTTCTGGCTTCCCCCGTAGAGCTGGTAACGCAGCAGGTCGGACAACATTTCGATCGTCCGCCGGGGAGCTTCGTTTGTCTCGTCGATCTGGAAATAAACCGTATTCAAAGCGTTGAACAGGAAATGCGGATGATACTGGAAACGCAGGAACTTCAATTCCATCTCCAACTGATCCACCTTAATCTTTTCCAACTGCAAGATCCGGTTCTGCAGCTCTTTCTCCATCTTCCCGCTGCGAAGCAGGATGTAATACATGAAAAGAAGAGGGATATAAATCACATCGGCTATAACATAATCGACCCAGGTGTTTCCCAAATGCAGAAGCCCGACATGATCACCGACAAATATAAGCAGGTTAACCATCACAAACAACTTGAGAAACGTTAAGAAGTACTCGGCAGCCGGAGACAGATTCAACCGGGGCTTAACCTTATCGAGGAAGTAGCGGCTTTCATAATCAAAGACGTAACACATAAAGACCGTTACCGCCAACGCCTGCAGATGAAACCGCATCGAATTAGCCCAAAACGCTTCATTCTTCGCCAAGTCGGTCGTCAACCGGATGAAGTTGAACATCACGATTCCTAAAAACAACGGATATAAACGGGGTAATATCTTCATGGCTGCTCTTGTTATTTCCTACAAATTTATTCTTTTACTCTCATCTACGCTACTTTTCCGACGGGATTCTTTCACTTCGTAGCCTTTACTGAAACGATAGGTGAAGGAGATGCCGACCTGGGTATTGTCCTGCCGTTCATTGGTAAAAGCCTGCTGCCCCGGCACCGTCAGCATCATCTTCTCCCGGTAGGAATGGAAAATGTCGCGGGCGAACAGGCGGATCGTGCCGTTATTCTTCAAGACTTTCTTCCTGATGCCTCCGTCAACCTGCCAGATCGGACTGAGCGTGGCTTGTCCGGCCGCCATCTTGCCGTTGTAAGAGCCGGACAGCTCCATGCTCCACCCTTTCCCGAAATCGAGTTGGTTCGTAAGGCTGCCGATCAAGGTCGCCCGCTTGTTGACCCGCTCGCCGGCTGTATCCGTCCAACGATAGTGGTTATAGACACAAGCCACATTCGCATTCACCGTCCAGAAAGAGGCCAGGGGAAGATTGCCGGTATAAATGCGCGGCCCGAGACTGGTTCCCGTAGACAGGTTCATCGGCGTGACATACACCTGCCTGTTGTCTTTCTCGAAAAAGCTTTTCACGATCACATCATGCGTGCGGGAATAGAGAAAGCCGGCCCGGAACAGGTTCTTATAGATAAATGTCAGTTCCAGACGATCCGACTTCATCGGCTTAAGCGCCGTGTTCCCCTGTTCAAAGGTATAGTCGTCGAAGATATAGACAAAAGGATTCAGGTCTCCATAGTTAGGCCGGACGATCCGCCTGCCGTAAAAGAGGGACAGCTTGTTTTGCCGGAACGCATATTCGAGCAACAAAGAAGGAAAAAGATTCGTATAGCGGCTGGTGAAGGAAGAGTCTATCTGCGCCTCCCCGCCTGTCAAGCGCCCGTCTATGCGCGTATTCTCCACACGCAGCCCCGCCCGGATATAAAAGGGTTTGAAAGTCGCACCACATTGGACATACCCGGCGTTTATGTTTTCATCATAAACGAAATGCTGGCTCAGGGCTTCATTCGGCACCCAGCCGTTTCCTTTGTTATCCGCATACGACGCCTCGTTGTCGATCGAGATGAAAGAGAATTTGGCGCCTGCCTCCAACTCCCATTTCCCGGCAAAAGGCAAGGTAAGATTCACCTGTCCGGTATAGAGGTTGATTGCGCCCGGGACATCTCCCTTTACGGAATCCACCCGTCCGGGCCGGTTTTGCGAAGAGCTATGCAAGTCCAGGTTATCCGTATAGCCGAAATGGAGATAGTCGAAGGAAGCATCCACCACCTTCCCTGCCGTATCCAACTGGTGAGTCAGGTTGACTCCTGCAGTAAAGTTCTTCTTTTTCCGGTCCTCCACATTCGAGGTGTGGAGCATGGAGTCGGGCGACGCATAAGAAGGAGCGCTGAAATAAGTAAACATATCGCCCGGCATCCGGCTCTGATGCAGATTGCCGTTCGTGTACACGCCGACTACGGTACGCGCGGAGGCAAAGAAATCAATCCCCGCCCGGTAATAATGGGAGGTATAAGGATATTTGCGGTAGGAATCCTGCCGGACGGACAGCTCCACCTTGTCCGGTTCCCGCAGGCCGGTAAAGAGGCGGTCTATCTGAAGTTCGTTGCAATCCGTCCCCTGGGAATAGGAATAAGTCAGGTAAAAGTTGAATAAGCCCTCGCGCCTGTTTATCGACAGACTCCCGTTCCCGACGCCATACTTCCCCTGCCGGAAACTGCCGTTAGCCGTCAGGTTCATGCCCCGTAGCCGCATCTTCTTCGTCCGGATATCGATCAGCCCGGCATTGCCGCTCGCGTCGTAACGGGAGGACGGATGCGTGATCAGATCGATCTTTTCCGCCGCTGCCGCCGGAGTGGACTTGAGCAGGGTGACCAGCTCCTGTCCGGAAAGATACGTCTGTTTCCCGTCCATCAGGACGTTAATGCCGCTTTGCCCGTTCAGGTAAATCTTCCCGTCATTGCTGATCATGACGCCCGGAAGCATTTCCAGCACTTCATACAGGCTGCCCTGCCCCCGCGCCACAGCCGACTCGATATGGTACGTCATCTTGTCCGCCTTAATCGTCACAACCGGCACTTTCGCCGTAATAACAATTTCCTCGATCTTCTGATCCGCAATCGTGTCCGTCTGGGCAAGAACGTTCATGCCTGCGCATCCCACCAGTAAGAATATCCCTATAAAAAAGCCTCTGTTCATCTCATTTTTATTTCAAAACTACACTCCCAAAGGCTCCCCGTCAAATTATTATGACCAACGGTCCGGATCGGTTGACGAACGGTTTAATAGACTTTAATTTGCTGATTCAAAGAAATTAGCTACATTTGTATTCGATAATAACAGTCAATTAAATAGCAATATGGATACGGCAATCAAAAAAGTAGAACTTTCCATTCCGGAAGTAGACATGGCTTTACTGAAAGAACTGGCAAAAAAGTTCGGCTGGAGTGTCAGCAAAAAGAAATCCAGAATTGAAAAAGGATTAGAGGATATCAAAGCCGGACGGGTGCATAAGGCCAAAAACGCGGAAGACATGTTCAAACAAATTTTAGGATGAAATACGAACTAAAATTTGCCAATAGTTTTAAGAAAGACCTTAAGACATGTAAAAAGAGAGGATATAATCTGGACTTATTACAAGCAGTCATCGATATCCTTCAAGCAACCGGGACTCTTCCGGATTATTACCATCCGCACAAACTAAGCGGAACCTACGAAGGGTTATGGGAATGCCATATCAAAGGCGACTGGCTTCTGATATGGCAACAAAATGATACGGAACTTATCCTGATTATGACCGATACCGGAACCCATTCCGACCTGTACTAACCCGGTTCCTCCTCAAACTCCTTCAGCTCTTCCAAGCCTTTTTCGATGACGCGGATATTCTTCTGGTAAAAACGGATCTGGAAATAGGCAATAACAGCAGCCACAAAGAGTGCCACAACCATTCGCAGCTCCCATCCTGCAACAAGCCGATCCTGTTCAATAAACAGAAAAGCAATTATGCCGACAATGGCTATTCCTGTACCAATCACATGATTCCTTTTCATCCACAATTTATACACGAACTCCAGCCTGGCAAGCTCGCAAATTTTTTTCTTTTCCATATCAAACCTTATATGAATAGAAAGGAAAAAGACCTGCATAATAAAACCTATAACTAAACATCCTTCCAACACCACAAATGAAAGTGGCCTCATCACCAACTGCCCGGTAAAAGTCAATATCGGGAACATAAGACAAAAGACAAGCACCAATATAAGTCCCCATATATCATACCGGAACAGCCGCTCATAGGCCGATTGCGTCCGGTTGGTTATCATCTCCTTGATAATCCTTTTGTTCAGCATCTCACTCTTTTCAAGCTGTTCGTTCAAGACGTTCCAGCTCGCTTTTAATTCTTCCAGTTCCATATTTATTACGTTTAACTGTTCGACATTGTTTTCAATTTCTCACGGATACGATTGAGTTTGACTGCCACGTTGTTCTTGGAAATACCCATGATGTCCGCTATCTCCTGATAGCTTCGTTCCTCGAGCCAGAGCAGGATAAGCGCGCGTTCGAGCTGGCTGAGCCGATTGATCATCCGGTAGAGTTCACGCAGTTGCGCCGTTTTGTCTTCATCTTCGGCAAAAGCTTCCAGGTCGACCGAGATCGGGACGACTTCCGGCTTCCGCTTCGACTGGCGGAAAAAGGAGATGCAGGTGTTCAGGCCGATGCGGTACACCCAGGTGGACGACTTACATTCGCCCCGGAAGCGAGGGTAAGCTTTCCACAGATTGATCACCACCTCCTGATACAAATCGTTCAGGTGGTCGGCATCGGATGCATACACATAACAGACTTTGTAGATGACCTGCTTGTATTCCTCCACAAGTGCGATAAACTCTTTTTCCTGTTGTCGGGTAGCTTTCATTCTCTCATCGTTTTATTTAATTAGTCGCACAATAGGGAAGTATATTACACGACGACGGTCTTTTTTCTGCCCATGAGGAAGATATTTTCCGTCGAAAGCCATGTAATTAGGGAAGAGCAGGCATCCAAACCTTGTTCGACCCGGGTCGAACAGCTGTCCCACCCCCGTCGAACAGCTGTCTGACCTTCGTCGAACAACTGTCCGACCCGGGTCGGACAAGGATTATGTGGCGGAGGAATAAGATTAAGACGGTATAAAACCGTATTTACATGCCGGCTCACGGAAATCAGGTGCCGACCGGAGAGACGGCTACCGGTTATGTTTGATCAGATTCATGAACTCTTCGCGCGTCTTGGCTTGCTGGAAGAATCCCGTAAAGTCGGAAGTGGTGGTCAGGGAGTTCTGTTTCTCGACGCCGCGCATCTGCATACACATATGCTGGGCTTCGATGACAACCATGACGCCAAGCGGGTCGAGCGTTTCCTGGATGCATTCTTTGATCTGCATCGTCAGGCGTTCCTGGATCTGGAGGCGGCGGGCGAAGATATCCACGACACGGGGAATCTTGCTCAATCCTGTGATATATTTTTTAGGGATATAGGCGACATGGGCTTTCCCGAAGAAGGGCAGCATATGATGTTCGCAAAGGGAAAAGAAGTCGATGTCCTTCACAATGACCATCTGCTTATAGTCTTCCTCCTTGAACATAGCGCCGCGGAGCACGGCTGCCGGGTCTTCCTGATAGCCTTTTGTCAGGAACTGCATGGCTTTGGCAACGCGCTCGGGAGTTTTCAACAGGCCTTCGCGGTCCACGTCTTCGCCAAGCAGGCTGATAATACTTTTATAGTGTCCGGCCAACTCTTCGCGGGCCTGCAAAGTCTTAGCGTTTACTTCTTCACTCATTTCAATTCAATGGGATTTTGACTTCTTCCTTTACGATGTACATCTCTTTCTTGTAGGCGGGGAATGCATCCATCAACAGACGTTGCATATGATAAGCCTCTTCGTGCGAACGGAAATCGCCGACACGCACGCGCCAGAACGGAGCGTTATAAGTCACGTAGGTCGGGACATCGGGGAAAAGCTCATTAATTTCTTTTTCTTTCCGGAAAGCCTCGTCTTTTGACTTACGCTGGTTGTTGCCGGAAAACACTTGTGTACGATAGCCTTGTATCTTCAAAAAGGCCGTACTGTCGGTCTTCTCTACACCTTCGCCATGCAAACGTTTGCCCATCATCGTGCGAAGAGCATCCGGCTGGCGTACCACAACAGTTCCTTTTCCCGGAACCTTTTCCTGCAGGGCATCGACAATAGTCACCGCCGATCCGTCACCACCGGTCTGGGCGGACAGGGCGGATGCGCCGAGCAACATACATAAGGATAGGATACGTTTCATGTTAATTGAAAGTTGAAAATTGAAAATTGAAAATTAAAAGGAGACAGAGCCCCAATCGGCTGAAAGCCGAAACAACTTTCAATTTTCAATTTTCAATTCTTAATTTATTAGTTGAACGCCTCGATAATCGGCATGAACTTATCAACAGCCAAAGATGCGCCGCCGATCAGACCACCATCTACGTTCGGTTTGGAGAACAATTCTTTAGCGTTGCCTGCGTTGCAGCTACCACCGTAAAGGATTGTGCAGTTGTCAGCGATTTCCTGGCCATATTTAGCAGCCAATGTAGCGCGGATATGCGCGTGGATCTCTTCAGCCTGGTCGGAAGAAGCGGTTTTGCCTGTGCCGATAGCCCAAACCGGTTCGTAAGCTAATACGATCTTAGCGAAGTCTTCAGCAGACAGGTCGAACAGAGAGCCCTTGATCTGAGCGTCTACCACTTCGAAATGCTTGCCGGCTTCTCTTTCTTCCAGCACTTCACCGATACAGAAGATCGGAGTCAGGCCGTTAGCTAAAGCCAATTCTACTTTTGTTTTCAGGATTTCCGGAGTTTCGTGATAGTAAGCGCGTCTTTCAGAGTGGCCTAAGATCACATATTTTGCACCTGTGGAAGCAACCATAGCGGCAGAAACTTCACCTGTGTAAGCACCTTTTTCCTTGTCGGCGCAGTTTTCAGCAGCAACACCGATCTTGTCAGTATCGATAGCGGCAGCAACGCTTGCCAGGTGAGTGAACGGAGTACCGATGATCACATCGCAGTTGATTGTTTTACCTTTAAGAGCTTCGTCTAAACCTTTTGCCAAAGCAAGACCTTCAGGAAGGGTAGTGTTCATCTTCCAGTTTCCTGCAACAATATTCTTTCTCATGACTTAATTAATTAAATATGTAATACAATAGTTATTTCTTCTCTTTGCGTCTGCGCCGGAAGCGCAACAGGTCGTACACCCAAACAAGCAGCAAAGGTACGGTAAAAGTCAATAAGTTGGTTGCGAGCGCAACATCTTCTTTACTTTTTATACGCTGCCCGTCCAGGCAGCCGTCCATCACCGCTTTCACATCTTCTTCCGCCGGGATGTCGTTGTAATGCCATTTACCCAGTATCGTGCCGTCTTTCAGCAGCACCAGTCCGGGATTGGAACGGATAATTGTCTTGAGCAACACCTCGTCCGCCATCCGGTAAGGATATTCGGCGCCGGTATTGTCGCTCCACGTATCGATTGCCTCCGGCGATGAACCGGTTACGCAGTAAAACGGTATGTTGTGTTCAAGCGCATAGTCATACACGCTGTTGATCTCGTCCATCCGTTCGTCGTCGGCATCTTCCAGTTTCGGGGAGATCAGGAGGAGAACCGGACCGGGATTGCGGATGATTTCATCCGTCACATCCTCGCCTTCGCCGTTATAGATGTTAAAGCCGGCAACGGGCGTCTCATATCCTTTCCGGATCAGTTCGGTTTTCGACTCTACGAACGTCCAGCTACTGTCGTTTGCCGGATAGTCTTCGAGCGAGAACTCTTTCTTCACCCCGTCTTTCTCATAGACGAACGAGTATTTATATTCATCTTCGGGAGCGCCGTCGGGTATCTCCATCAACTGCGGGATATTCGCGCCGATCTTATAAGGACGGAAATCGATTACCGGCAGATGGTTGTAGTTATAATAAGCGAAGCCCACCCCGAACAGGTAAGCATAGAGGGCGACAAACCAATAAGCGCGGTAAGTAAAACACTGGAACAACCGTTGGTTATAAATAAACACGGTAACGGCCGCAGCAGAAAGGACAATGTTTTTATAGAATGTCTCCCAATTGGTGATAACCAGCGCATCGCCGAAGCATCCGCAATCCGACACCGGATCGAAAAGGGCCAGATACAGGGTGAGCGGCGTCATAAACGCCATAAACACCAGCACGAGGAAAGAAACATACCGCCGGTACACGCCTAACAGCATACAGACACCTAATGCAAACTCGATTGCCGAGAGGTTGAAAGACAGCAATACCGTAAAAGGCTGTAACTTGTCCAGCCCGAAGGAAGTCAGATAATCACCTATCTTGATCGCCCCTCCCACCGGATCGACCGCCTTGACAAAGCCGGAGAAGATAAACACGACTCCGATCAGCAGGCGGCAGAGTTCTGCCAATATCTTTATAACGGTATCTTTACTTTTCACTTGTCTCTTATTTTTTAAGTACAGGTGTGTGTCGTTCTATTCACTGCGTCTGTGTCCTGGCGGGCTTGACCCGCCATCTCATCCTAATCACTGTAAATCCGTTTAGGATGAGGTTGCGGGTCAAGCCCGCAATGACACGCTAAAGCGTTAGAACTTATTTTTGACGCACCCTTCTTCTTCTTCACCATATTCAAGTTTTATTAGTCCGAACAGGGCGTAGTTGATCATATCCATATAGTTGGCATCGACGCCTTCGGACACGATCGTCTTGCCGCCGTGGCTCTCGATCTGCTTCGTACGATAGAGCTTCATCAGGATCAGGTCCGTGTAGGAACTGATACGCATACCGCGCCATGCCTCATCGTAATCATGGTTCTTGGCATACATCAGTTCTTTGGTTTCCGTGATGTATTTATCGTACAAGGCAAGCGCCTCTTCATTGCTCATATCGGTCGTATCGGCAAATCCCTTTGCCAACTGTATCAGCCCGATCACACCGTAGTTGACGATTGCCACAAACTCCGGGCGGATGCCTTCGTCCACCATGCTCACGCCTTTTATTTCGAGGCTGCGGATCCGATTTGCCTTAATAAATATCTGGTCGGTCACCGACTGCGGACGCATAATGCGCCACGACGGACCGTAATCTTTCAACTTCTTTTCAAACAACTCCCGGCACTGGGATATTACTTTTTCAAATTGTTCCTTCGTATCTGCCATGCTTTCTTATCATTAACGCAGCAACAAAGATACAGATAAATCCATCGAGTTGTTTATACAAGTAAAGTTTCTTAGCTTTGTGGAAACATTTTTTCAAACAGACACTTCCATGAACAGGTACGTTTCCGCGATAACGGGTTATATCTTACTATTCTTCGTCCTCCTGTCAGGCGCATGCACGGCGCCATCGGACCGCGACCTGCTCGACCGGGCGGAAAGCTGCCTGCGGAAGAACCCAGACAGTACGCTCCTTCTCCTCAAACAGATCCGTTTCCCCGAACGGCTGACGGGAAAAGAGTTGGCCGATTATTGGTATCTGCACGCAACGGGACGCCGTAACACAGACCGGTCGTACGTGACCGACTCGCTGTTGCAGGTGTCTATCGACTACTACGCCGCCGTCCATGACTCCGCCCGCTTGCGTGATTGTTACCGCTTAGAGGCACAACGGCAGGAGTGGCTGAAACAGTTCGACCGGGCGGATGCCTTCTACCGCCGTGCCATCGAAGTCTGTCCTCACGACCAGCAGAACCATATTCCGGCCCTATACAGCAAACTTATCCTGTTGTACAACGACCATATCAATCCGAAAAACTATCCGCTTGCCCGGCAGTATGCCCACAAGCTGCTATCCATAACCACCGATCCGGAATGGCGGGCGGATACATACTACGAATTGGCCGCCAGCTACAACTTCGAGGGACTGCATCCGGATTCGGCTGTTTATTATACCTACAAATGCCTGGAACTGGTTTACCAAATGCCCTTGCAGCAACGTCCTTTCTATTTGAGTAACTGTGCCAATATGATCGGGCTGGATGCCCACGAAGCATTGAGACTGTCCGACGAAGCAATCGCCATCAATCCCGAACGCTATTTATTTTCCAGCACCAGCACGAAAGGTTATATCTATTTAGCGATGGGCAAACCGGACTCTGCCCTGCTATGTTACCAAAGGGCAGCGGAGGCCTATAAAAAAGAAGTTATCCGGATAAAGGAAGACTACCCGACCGCCCATAACTCACTCAGCACTTTATATGCAGCGACCAGCTACGCCCTGTCGCCCAAAGACATCCGGACAAAAGAGTTTATCTACAACGACTCGATCAACACAGCATCCTTCCGCCAGCGACTGATCAACAGCGAGCACGTCCAGAACCAGCAGGTTCTTCTGGAAAAGCAATATACGCTCAACCTGCACCAACAGCAACTCAAACTCTTGCTGACCGGAATCCTCTGTGCCGTTATCCTGGCAGGCGGTATCCTGTATCTCTACATCCGCAACCGCAGGCAACGCTGGGTAGCTTCCGAAGAGAAGGCTGAAGCATTAGAGCACCTGTTGAACGAAGCCCGGAAGAATACGGCTGAAGAACCGGCTGCCGACGGTGCATTCTTCCGCCGCATCCTGCTGAAACAATTGGGATTGATCCGCCTGCTTGCCTCCTCGCCGACCAGCGCCAACCAGGAACTTCTCCGGCAAATAGCGAATCCGGGAGAGGGAACAGAAAAGGGCAACCGCCTGTTGACATGGGAAGAGCTTTATCCGATCATCGACGCGTCTTATAACGGTTTCTATACGAAACTGACCAACCGTTACGGCGAGTTGCTGAACGAGAAGGAGATTCAGCTTTGCTGTCTGCTATGCGCCGGCTTCACCACGAAGGAAATCAATGTCGTCACCGGACAGAGCATATCGACCATCTACCACCGCAAGATAGATATCCGCCGTAAGATGGACCTGGACGAGACTAAGGGGCTCGCAGACTTCATCCAGTCTGTATATTCAGCTTGATTGCAAAAGGCCTGCCGGTTGTCTGAAGGGAAGAAATATCCGGCTGTTATTAAAAGTAAACCGTTTCGTTACTTGAACCGCCCTCTTCCCAGGGATTGATGCTGCCGGAGAGGTGGATGTCTTTGGCCTGTAGCGTAAATTCGTATGTCTGTTTTTTGCCGGCTTCGAATGCTTTGGTTGATTCGATGCGGTAGTCTTTATCGCTTATGCGGACAATAAAAACGGGTTTGGCAACCGGGTAGAGCAGGCAATCGGTTGTGATTGTCTTTTGCGTCGGACCGATCTCGATGTTCTGGCTTTTGACAAAGGTATAGTTGCTTTCGGTGGCCGCTTGTGTCAGCTTGCCTGTTTGTATGTCGAGTTGTATGACGGGTGAATAGCCTGCGAGGGAAATACTTTGCAGGATCATCGTTTCTTTGATATCGTCGGCTTTCTCAAATTTGACCGTGATAGCCGAGAGTAAATGGTTGAAGGCGAGGTTTACCGTCTCTGCACTTGTGGCTTTGCCCCGGTTCAGGACGGGAGTTGCCCACATAATATCTTCTTGTTTGTTTAGATCGAACGGAATACTTCCTGACGTATTGGTTCCCGATTGGGTATAAGGATAATAGGCGTAGAAATTAAGCAGGGTGTCGGGATTGATGGGATAATGGCCGTCCACGGAGGCGATCAATTCGTTGCTTCCTGCCTGTTGGGTATAAAGAGTGTTTGTCAAATCCTTGCGTAGCGTGGTGTTCACACTTCCGTCGCTTTTATGATGCCCCCAGGAAAAGACTCCGATCTGGGAATTGTCGGGAAGGGTGGCGTCGGTGATAATGGCTTTGGTGGTAAGGGTTTGGATGCGGGTGGAGAAATGGATAGGATCGCTTATCTCTGTTGGGATGACACCTGTGCTTTCTGTACAACCTAAACAGCAGATAAAGAGGGATAAATAGTAAATTGATTTCCGCATAAAGCTGTGAGTTATTTTCTTTATAAATTTAAGAGAGGAAAGAAAGAGTGCCAGAAGGAAACTATTGAAGGTGTGTCAAAACTCTCGCGTCGGTGTCTTGCGGGCAAGCCCACAATGACACGCTAAAGCGCTGGTGATTATTTTGACACACCCTCTGCCCTCTCATGAAGGGAAATTAGAATGCTTTTGATACACACTTACATTTATATAAACTACTTTTATTGAACAGTTCCTTCTCCCGTTCCTGTAGCCCATGGAGTTATTCCTGCTGTAGCTTCAACAGCTTTGTCAGAGAATGTTAACGTAACAGTATAAGCTGTACCGGCTTTTGCTTCTTCCTCAGTACCTTCTCCGCCTTTTGTTGTAAACGGAATGCCCGTATATGTTCTATCTTGGGTGTTATCTCCACTTACTCCTGCAACTATATCCAATGTCATTGCCACTCCTGGCTGAACCATCACAGTTCGATCCATATCTGTAGCAGCTGTTGAGATTGAACTCGTTCCATTTTCAATTACTTTTATATCAATCTTATCATCATCCGCCCCTGTAAATGTTAATTGTCCAGTTTTCAATGCTAATGTAGCAGTCTTTTTTGTTCCCTTAAGCGTTATCGATTTCAGGACATAGTTACTTGGAAAACCATCACCAGCTTTTAAACTAAATTTGATTTGTGTCAATAAGTGCCCAAAAGTAAATTTGCCAAATGCGTTTGTTTTATTCCCACTTTGCTCATCGCTAACCATGATATCTATGTCGGCAGCTTCTGGGATTGTAAAAGTAACAGAACCAGATGTATTTGTCCCTTGCGGATAAAATCCTCTTAAATATGTGTCAGATCCATCTGATTCATAATAATAAGATTTGTCATTTGCTAATTCTCCAGAAGCATCTTTAAACTGAACAGTTCCTGCTGTCCCTGTGATTTTAGCAAACCAATCATCTGTATAATTTCCAGAGGCTGTTCCTTTTACAAATTGTACATATTTTCCATCTTCTCCCCACCCATCTACAGGAGCTTTTGTTTCAGCTTTAAGAACTCCAGCTGCAATTTTGATCTCCACTTTATCCTGCTTTCCGCCAGTTACGTCGTCTATCGGATCATTTTCACTTGAACAACTAACCATTGCTGCCATAGCAAGCATACCAAATAATAGATTCTTCATAATTATAAATTTTTAAATTGTTATACCCTATAATCGTTAATTAAATATTCGTTGTCTATTCGATAATTAAACTATCACCGGATGTTACCTTCCACCGGTTGATTGTTACTGTGAAATTGGGACCGGGGGTGACGTCGGCTTCTATCGCGATGTCTATGTCTTGCCCTTCGGTCTCGTTGAGGGATGTACCTAAGTCGATCGTTGAAGAACTGCTACTCCCGTCGGATAAGGTAAAGTCTAATGTTACCTCGTGGGTCGGAGTCGTACCCGGCTGCTCTTCGCCTTCTCCTTTTTCTTTCGGTTTTCCCAACATCAGAATGTTTGCACTTACTCCTTCCTCCGAAGGGGTGGTTTCAAAAGTCCGGTCTGCCTTTGCGTCTGCCACAACCTCCTGTTTACTGAGGTTGATGGCGCTCGACAGGCCACTGATAGTTCCTTTACAGCCCGTTATATGCTCCATTCCTTCCACCTTCACTGTGATAGAGAGGTTGCGGACCAGAGGTTCGGGCTTGAATTCGATCAATTCGTTGCTACCTCTTTTTACCTCTAACTCCTCGACTGCGATTCCGTACAGAGGAATCGTCCCGCTCTGTATCCCGTCGGCAGCTTTCGTTGTTACAAGATACGCTTCGGCAGTGTCGAAGTTGTTCGTATTCTTGAAAGCAATATTTGCCGCATCACAATTAAAGATCAAAAGCTTGTAACGGGCGGGCGGCAAGGCGAAACGCAACCGATCCGCATCATTATCCATTTGGATCATCGATCCTCCGTCCATCGGATAAAAACAGTATCGAAGCCTTTCCGGGGCGGGAAACCCTTTCAGCAACTTATCCCATTTAAAGGAGTATTCTATGTTTCCCTGCTCATTCTGCTCCGGCGTGTCATTTGTGCTACACTTAACCAGTGTGACGATGATGCAGCAGACCATAAAAGCGATTCCTGTTTCTAAATACCTCCGAATGTCCATTTGGCTCAATAGTGATTGATAATCAAAACTTGCTTTCTGTTATGATGCAAATGTACAGGGATTATAGACCGGCAGAATTGTTTTTTCTGACCAAAGAGTTGCAAAACTTGCAACAAATGTTGATTTTTATGCGTTTTCGCCTCTTTCGTTGCGGATAGCGCGTGGAGATTTGCCGAAATTGGCCCGGCAGAAGTGGAAAAAGTTCGATAATGACTCGAAACCGTACTTATAGCAGATTTCAGAGATACTGATATCGGTAGTGGTCAAATCGCTTTGTATATCCTGGCATTTCTTCTTGAGCATCCACTGGTAAGCCGGTTCGCCGAAAGTGTCTTTGAAAAGACGGCGAAAAGTCGGGGTACTGTACCCCCCTAATTGAGCAAAAGACTCCACGTCTTTTGCTTTCAGGTAATTTTGCATGACAAAATAGCGGAATGTTTTACTATACCTATATATAGGTGCATAAAAAGCCGCTATTTCTTTGATGGTATAATAGCAATTGAGCAGGAAATACAATTCCGTCCGCTTGGCCTCAAGAAGCTCCGCACACAGAAGTTCATTGTTAAGGTACATTTTCAGCCCGTTGATGAAAAGGCGCAGGGGGAAACACATATCCATCACGATGGGTTGCATGGGGGTTTCTTTTGCCAGCTCCAATCCCCGGTTATAGCGATCGGTGCAAATATTTTTCGGTGTTTCAAACAGGTAAAGGATGCATTCCGTCGCTTCCAGTATCCGAAATTCCACACGCGAACCGATCGGCTGCATAATGAACTGTCCGTCATGGAATATGGTTCCCGGATGTTCTTCGCTGTTGACCTGCACGCGCCCGCTCACCAGAAAATAGATCGTATTCTGCGAACACCGTTCCTTCGGGAGTATCATTCCCTTGATGTAAGAACGGTATTTGAACAGTTGCTTCTGGTAATGGGAACAAGAAGAACAGTCAGTATATTTCTGACAAATAAAATCAGACATGCGTGCCCGGATTTAGAGTTTGACCTTTTTGCTTTTACCCTGGTTCTCGTTATGGAAACGGTCTACGGCTGTCACGACATAGCGGTATTTGCGTTTTCCGTTGTCGTAAGGCAACAGGTAACCTGTTTCCCGCGTGATAGCGACTATCTTTGACGGATCGCTCAAGTTGACCGGTTCTTTATCTTCAAAACGATAGATGACGAAATAACTTGCCAGTTCCGGATTGGTTTTACTCTGTTCGGCCTGCCAGTGCAGCAGGTAGCCTTGTGCCGTCCATTCCGTTTTCAGCTTCCGGACTTCCTGGGGAGCGCGGTTGTGCATATGGGTATAAGCCGGGATCAGCGCCGGGTAACGGTGATAATTCCGCTTCAGGCTGTCGGCCACGCCCAGGTTATTCCACAGGATTTCGTTTGCCGGCCAGAAACAGTTTCCGCTGACATGAGGCAGGGCACGCTCGTAACGCATCTTGCGCGTCAGCTGTCCGGCTTTCATGGTGCGGGCAACATCTTGTCCGATATAGAGATGTCCGCCGTTGGCATTCTTGTCCCACCATTTAATGAGGGTGATGTAGTCGGCTGCCGAATGCCCGATTTCCCAATATATCTGTGGAATGTTATAATCGATCCAGCCCTCTTTCACCCAATGGGTGACGTCGGCATACAGGTCGTCGTAGTTTTGCAGGCCGTTTGTCTCGCTGCCCGAACCGTCGGGAGTGCTCTTCTTATTGCGATAGATGCCGAACGGGCTGATGCCGAAGCGCACCCAGGGTTTGGCCAGCAGGATGGTACGTTTGATTTCGCGTATCAGCGTGTTCACATTCTCCCTCCGCCAATCGCCGCGTTGTGCAGCCGTATAGCCTTTGTTCAGACCATATTTCCGGAAACTCTTATCATCCGGGAAAGGCATACCGGCCACCGGATAAGGATAGAAATAGTCATCCATATGGATAGCATCGACATCATAACGGCTTACGATATCGCGCACGACACGGCAGATAAACTGCCGGCTTTCCGGCAATCCCGGGTCAAAAAGGATTTGTTTATTATAGGTCACGAACCATTCGGGATGCTTATTATATATATGTGAATCGGCAAAACGGGTATTCCCGGCTGTGCTTGCCCGGTACGGGTTCAACCAGGCATGGAACTCCATATTCCGCTTATGGCATTCTTCGATCAGGAAAGCCATCACATCAAAGTTCCCGGCCGGTGCAAGCCCTTGCTGTCCGGTATAGAAGCGGCTCCAGGGCTCGATATCCGATTTATAGAAAGCGTCGGCCTCCGGGCGCACCTGGAAGACGATGGCGTTGATTCCGCATTTTTGCAGGTAGTTGAGCTTGCGGACAAAGTCTTTCCGCATCTGCGCAGGGGTCATATCCTTATATTCTCCCTGAAATGCGGTCTGTATCCAGGCTCCGCGGAACTCCCGCTTCGCCTCTTTACCTGTCGGTTGTTGTGGTATTTGTTGTGTCGTCTTACAAGATGTCACCGCACAAAGCAATGCTATCAAGAACCAATGAAGGTGTTTTGTTATCATGAATGTCTATTGAGTTTGAGATTCCTTGCTATTTATTGTCCCTACAATCATTGGCAAAGATAATAAAAGTTTAAAAGTAGGGAAATGACTGGCTATTTCTTTTCGCTGATTAATTATCAAAATGTAATTACGATTCCACGGATTTGTCGATTTCAGGGAATCGTCATTCAAAAAAGCATTTTTGAAAAGATATAAATCAATATAGAAAACAGGGGCACTGATAATCTTGCTACTTTTACCTCCGGAATCTTAAAAAAGAACAGACCATGAGAAAACCTCTGCTTAAAACATTGCTTTGCCTTTCGCTTTTAGTTCCCGCTATGGGAAGCGCCCAGGATAAAAGTGCACTCGAGAGTGGTTTTGTGAATCCGTCGGAAAAGGTGCAGACTTCCGTATATTGGTATTGGATTTCGGGAAATATCTCGGAAGAAGGAGTGAAAAAAGACTTGTATTCGATGAAGGAAGCCGGGATTAACCGGGCTTTTATCGGGAATATCGGGTTAGACGAGGTTAAAACGCCTTATAAAACAGTTCCTTTCGGTAGTGAAGAATGGTGGAAAGTGCTTCATGCCGCCTTGAAAACAGCAACCGAACTGGGCATCGAGATCGGTATTTTCAACTCGCCCGGTTGGAGTCAGTCCGGTGGTCCTTGGGTAAAACCGGAACAGGCGATGCGCTACCTAACCTCGGTGAAAGCGGAGGTGAGCGGCGGCAAACAGGTCGAAGTCATTTTGGCGAAACCCGATAAAGACTTTCAGGATGTGAAGGTGATCGCTTTCCCTTCTGTCGATAAGAATACCGCCCGGCTGTCCGCTTCAAACACGAAAGTATCTTCCTCTCCTGCCCTGCAAAACCTGTCCGGATTGTTGGACGGAGATAAGAAGACGGCTTTGCTTTTTACAGAGAAAAACGATCAGCCCGTCACAATCGACTTTCAAGCGGATAAGCCGTTTACCCTGCGCAGTTTTCAGGTCTATCCGGCTCACCATCCCATTCAGAGCACAGCACGGCTGCAGGTGAAGGAGAATAACAGTTTCCGGACGATAGCCGAATTTAAGATAGACCGTTTCAATGCCAACCCGAATGTGGGCTTTGACCCCTATGCACCGGTCGTGGTGTCTGTCCCGGCAACAACCGCCGGCGAGTTCCGGCTGGAATTGAACGGAATTGCTCCCGAAAGCGGTTTGAGCGAAGTGGTCTTTTCTTCCTGCCCGGCGGTGGAACGCTATCCGGAAAAGACATTGGCCAAGATGTTCCAGACACCGCTCCCCTACTGGCACGAATATCAGTGGCCGGTACAGCCGGAAGCTGACGATCCATCCCTGACGGTCGATCCGGACCAGGTATTGGATATATCCTCCTGCCTGCAAGGCGACCGCCTGGTCTGGAAAGCTCCGGTTGGCGATTGGACGATCTTGCGCACGGGTATGTTGCCGACTGGCGTCACAAACAGCCCTGCCGATCCCGAAGCAACCGGACTGGAAACAGACAAAATGAGCCGTAAACACATAGAATCCCACTTTGAGGCCTATATGGGCGAAATATACCGCCGTATCCCGGCTGAAGACCGCAAGTGCTGGAAAGTTGTCGTGCAGGACAGCTACGAGACAGGCGGACAAAACTTTACGGATGATTTCCTGCGCGAGTTCCAGGAACGCTACGGTTACGATCCGCTTCCTTTCCTCCCTGTTTATGAAGGCTACGTGGTCAAGAGCCAGGATCAGTCCGACCGCTTCCTCTGGGATCTTCGCCGGCTGATTGCAGATAAGATCGCTTATGATTATGTAGGCGGTTTGCGTGATGTCTGCCATAAATATGGCCTGACGACCTGGTTGGAGAACTATGGGCATTGGGGATTCCCCGGTGAGTTCCTGCAATACGGCGGGCAGTCGGATGAGATCGGCGGTGAGTTCTGGAGCTTCGGCGATTTAGGAAATATCGAAAACCGCGCCGCTTCATCCTGCGGGCATATTTACGGGAAGCAGAAAATTTCTGCCGAATCCTTTACAAGCGGAGGAACGCCTTTCAGCTGTTATCCGGCTATGATGAAGCAACGGGGTGACCGTTTCTTTACGGAGGGGATCAACAATACGTTGCTGCATGTCTATATCTCGCAACCGACGGAAGAGCGAGAGCCGGGCGTAAATGCCTGGTTCAGCAGCGAATTTAACAGACTGAACACCTGGTATCCGCAAATGGACCTGTTCACTTCCTATCTGAAACGCGTCAACTATATGCTGCAACAAGGATTGAACATAGCCGATGTTGCCTATTTTATCGGAGAAGATGCGCCCAAGATGACCGGAATCACTGAACCGGAATTGCCAAAAGGGTATCAGTTCGACTATATCAATGCCGAAGTTATAGAGCGTGATCTCTTTGTCAAAGACGGCTTGCTGACATTGCCTCACGGCACCCAATACCGTATCTTAGTACTTCCCGAACTGGAAACGATGCGTCCCGAATTGCTTGCCAAGATAAAGAAACTGATTGAAGACGGCGCCGTCGTCATGGGACCTGCTCCACAGCGTTCGCCCAGTATGCAAGACTACGGCAGGGCAGACCGGCAAGTCAAAACGATGGCCGGTGAGCTTTGGGCCGGTCTGGACGGACAAAACGTGAAAGCGGTCAAAAGAGGGAAAGGAGAATTGCTGTACGGGATGAGCATGGCAGAGGCTTTGCAACACATCGGATGTGTGCCCGACTGCGGAGTGCCGGCAGATGCACCTGTCCTCTACGGACACCGTTCGGCAGGAGATACGGAGATCTATTTTATCTCCAACCAGAAAGAGGAAACGATAGAGGTCAGTCCCGAACTGCGCGTCCGTTCACGGCAACCCGAATTATGGGATGCGATGACTGGCCGCGTTCGGACGCTTCCGGCTTACCGGCAGACAGCTACAGGTACGGTTGTCCCACTGAAACTGCATCCTTACGAAAGCGCTTTCATAGTCTTCCGCCAACCGGCGCAGAAGCCGGAAGGAACGGATTTGCAACTCAACTATCCGGCTCCGCAAACCCTTGTCCGGTTAGATGCTCCCTGGAAAGTCTCTTTCGAGGCGAAGCGTCGTGGACCGGCTACACCCCAGACCTTTACACGGCTGGAAGATATCACCAAAAATGAAAACTTTGACATCAGCCATTATTCCGGTACGATCTGGTACGAAACGGATTTCGCTTTGAAAAAGAAACCGGACGGGGATTTGTATCTGAACCTGAACGATGTCGGCGTCATAGCCAAAGTTAAGATCAACGGACAATATGCCGGTGGCGTCTGGACGGCTCCTTACCGGGTGAATATCACGGATTTGGTAAAGAAAGGTAAAAACAAGGTCGAAGTGGAAGTCGTCACCACCTGGATGAACCGCCTGATCGGTGATAGCGGATTACCGCAGCAGGAACGGAAAACGTGGACGCCCTGTAACATCTGGAAACCGACCGACGCTTTGCAGAAATCCGGCCTGATCGGTCCGGTTTGTATAGAAAGTGTGAATTGATTGTTTCCGAATGTGAATACCAATCGTTTACTTGGCAAAACGGCATTACTTTCCTAACTTTGCAGGATGGTAATCAAGGAAAAGATTATGTCCGAAAACAATTCTATATTTATCAAGGGAGCGCGGATCAATAACCTGAAAAATATTGATGTCGAGATTCCCAGAGACAAGTTGGTCGTTATCACCGGCCTTTCCGGTAGCGGAAAATCATCATTAGCATTTGATACGTTATATGCCGAAGGGCAACGACGCTACGTCGAAAGCCTTTCGGCATATGCACGCCAGTTTCTGGGACGTATGAGCAAGCCGGAATGCGACTATATAAAAGGCATTCCTCCCGCAATCGCAATCGAACAGAAGGTCAATACCCGCAACCCCCGTTCGACGGTCGGCACCTCTACGGAGATATACGAATATCTTCGCCTGCTCTATGCCCGTATCGGGAAAACGATTTCTCCCGTTTCCGGAATGGAGGTGAAGAAACACCAGGTGAGCGACATCGTGAAGGAAGTGCTCGCCTATCCCGACGGAACCCGTTTTGCCGTCTACGCCCCCGTTGTCTTGCCGGAAGGACGCGGCATAAAGGAACAACTGGAAATCCTGCAAAAGGAAGGATATACCCGTCTGTCCATTAACGAAACCATTTACCGGATAGGCGAAGTGTTGGCTGATGATGCCTTACTCTCGTCCCCCGCGATCGAATTGCTGATCGACCGTCTGGTCGTTTCTAGCGACAAGACATTGAAAAGCCGTCTGGCCGACTCTGCCGAAACAGCGTTCTTTGAAGGGCACGACACCTGTATCATCCGTATTTATGCACCCGAAGGGACCGTCATCAAAGAATATTCCAAGAAGTTCGAGGCGGACGGCATAACATTTGAAGAGCCCAACGATATGATGTTCAGCTTCAACAATCCGTTGGGTGCCTGTCCGACCTGCGAGGGCTTCGGCAAAGTGCTCGGTATCGACGAAAACTTAGTGGTGCCGGACAAGAGCCTGTCCGTCTTCCAGGGAGCTGTTGTCTGCTGGAAAGGGGAGGTCATGGGCGAATGGTTGCGGGAGTTCATCGCCAAGAGCGAGAAATATAACTTCCCGATCCACCGTCCCTATTATGACCTGACGCAGAAGGAAAAAGACCTGCTCTGGCATGGCGCACGCGGACTGCACGGCATCGACGACTTCTTTAAATTTGTGGAAGAGAATCTCTACAAGATACAATACCGCGTGATGCAGGCGCGTTATCGCGGCAAAACAATCTGCCCGACCTGCAAAGGTTCCCGCCTGCGTCCGGAAGCGCTGTATGTAAAGGTCGGGGGAAAAGATATTGCAGAGCTGGTCACGTTGCCGATCACGGAAGCAAAAGCTTTTTTCGACAATCTGCAACTCGACGAGAACGAGGCAGCTATCGCCCGCCGCCTGTTGACGGAAATCACCAACCGCCTGCAATTCCTGCTGGATGTAGGGTTGGGCTACCTGACGCTCGACCGTCTTTCCGCCTCTCTCTCCGGCGGTGAAAGCCAGCGTATCAACCTGGCGACTTCGTTAGGCAGCAGTCTGGTCGGTTCTTTGTATATATTGGATGAACCGAGTATCGGACTCCATTCGCGCGATACGGATCTGCTGATTAAGGTGCTCCGCCAATTGCAGGCATTGGGTAATACGGTTGTCGTAGTCGAACATGACGAAGAGATCATCCGTGCCGCCGACTATATCATCGATATCGGTCCGAAGGCCGGCCGCTTAGGTGGCGAAGTTGTCTATCAAGGGGATGTCAACGACCTGCGGACCAGCAGTAACAGTTACACAGTCCGCTATCTGACAGGCGAAGACCAGATTGAAGTCCCTGCCTTCCGCCGTCTGTGGAACAACTATATAGAGGTGAAAGGGGCCCGCAAGAACAATCTGAAAGGAATCGACGTGAAGTTCCCGCTGAATGTGATGACGGTGGTGACAGGTGTCAGCGGTTCCGGTAAAAGTTCGCTGGTTCGCGATATCTTCTACGAAGGTGTCAAACATTATCTGGACGACGCGGCGCGCCTGATGGTCGATTGCTCCGGCTTGGAAGGCGATATGCATCTGATCAAAGGCATCGAGTTTGTCGACCAGAACTCCATCGGTAAGAGTTCCCGTTCGAATCCGGTGACCTATATCGGCGCCTACGACGAGATCCGTAAACTCTATGGTGACCAGCCTCTCTCCAAGCAGATGGGCTATTCGGCAGCCTATTTCTCTTTCAACAAGGAAGGCGGCCGCTGCGAAGAATGTAAAGGGGAAGGGAAAATCACTGTCGAAATGCAGTTTATGGCCGATATCACCCTCGAATGCGAGAACTGCCACGGCAAACGCTTCAAGCAAGATGTCCTCGACGTCGAATATCATGGGGCAAGCATCTACGACATGTTAGAAATGACCGTCAACCAGGCGATCGAGTTCTTCGAACAGCATCCGGGCGCACAGGAAAAGAAGATTGTCAAGAAACTGAAGCCCTTGCAGGATGTCGGGTTAGGTTATATCAAGCTCGGACAGACTTCATCCACACTGTCCGGCGGTGAGAACCAACGTGTGAAACTCGCCTACTACCTCGGGCAGGAGAAGCAGGAACCGACGCTATTCGTATTCGACGAACCGACCACCGGTCTGCATTTCCATGATATCAAGACACTGCTGAAAGCCTTCAACGCCCTGATCGGAAAAGGCCATACGGTTGTGATCATCGAACATAATATGGATGTAATCAAATGCGCCGACTATCTGATCGACCTGGGGCCAGAAGGCGGTAACGCCGGTGGCAGCCTGGTTTGTGCCGGGACTCCCGAAGAGGTGGCGATGTGCGAAGCGTCCTATACAGGAAAGTATTTGAAGGATAAACTTTGATCCCCTTTTGCCAAACTTCTATTTTTGCAGAGGCAGAAAGAGGAGAAGCAGACTTTTCGCTAATTTTACATCTGGATACCAATATCTTACACACATAATTGCAAATCAGAAAAGGTGCGATGCATGCACCTTTTCCGGTCTTTTCCTTCTACATTTGAGCATAAAACAAATATAGAAGAACAATGAAAAAAGCAATTATCTTACTGTTGTGTATGCTTCCTTTTTGCAGGCTGTCGGCACAAAACATCAGCGGAATTGTGACAGACAGCAACCGCCAACCGATCGAATATGCCAATATCATAGCGCTCAACCCGGCCGACTCGGCATTCGTACAGGGGACCACAAGCGACCACAAGGGTGCATTCAGCATTGCTGTCCCCGACGAAAAAGCTTATATTATCAAGGTTTCCTGCATCGGTTACCAGACCGAATACCGGAACGGTAACGGCGCAATCGGCACTCTCACACTGAAAGAAGATGTACATCTGATTTCCGAGGTGGAGGTTAAAGGGCAGATGCCGACATTCCAACTTAAAGGAGACAAGTTCGTCACACAGGTACAAGGAAGCCTGTTAAGTAAATTGGGTACGGCCAACGATGTATTGGAACGGATTCCCGGCATAGAAGGGAGACAAGGCAAATTCACGGTCTTCGGGAAAGGGACGCCGATTATCTACATCAACGGACGCAAAGTCTACGATGTCTCGGAACTCGAAAAGATAACTTCGGATGAGATACGCTCCGTCGACCTGATTAACAATCCGGGAGCCGAATATGACGCATCAGTGAAAGCCGTCCTGAAAATACGGCTGATTCGCAGAAAAGGTGACGGATTCAGTGTCAACGCGACCAGCCAGTTGAGCCAGGCACACCGGACCAGCCATTACCAGCAACTGAACCTCAACTACCGGCACGGAGGACTGGACATCTTCACACGCCTCTCCTTCCAGCAATGGAAAGACTGGCAGCAGCAGGAAAACAACCAGACTATCAAGGCGGACACGGCATGGAATATCCGTAACCGGCTGCATTTGGAGTCGGACGGCGGCTCTACCTATTCAGCCTCCGGCTTCAACTACGAGCTGAATGAAAACCACTCATTCGGGGCTCAATATTCCGGTACTTTCAGTATGGAAGGAAACGGCGGATGGGTGTCCGATATGGATATCACAGCCAATGGAACGGCAGACGACCACATACATAATGTTTTTACGGAAACCGCCAACCCTGCCCGCTACCATTCGGTAAATACCTATTACCAGGGAAAGGTCCGGAATCTGGATATAGATATGAATTTCGATTATATCAAAAATAAAAGCGGGAAAGAGCAGGAATCCGTCGAGGACAGCCAGATAGGGAATGACCGTATCGTCAACACACGGTACGAAGCGGATAACGACCTGTATGCCTTCAAACTCACGCTCAGTCATCCCGCAGGAAACGGAACTCTGAAAGCCGGGACCGAAATGAGTTGGACGGAGCACCGGGACAGTTATGTCAATCCCGAACATATCCTGCCGAACAGCAGGAACAGTCTGAAAGAGGCACATAGCGCAGCCTTTGTCAGTTACAGTATCCCGCTGCAATCCTGGTATCTCTCGGCCGGACTTCGTTACGAACATATCCGCAACCGCTATTATGTAGACAATGTTTACAACGAGACACAGAGCAGGAATTACGACAATATATTCCCGAATCTTTCTCTCTCGAAGGCATTCGGAGACGTACAGACGTCCTTGAGTTACAGCGCTTATACTTCGCGTCCTTCCTATAGCTCGCTAAGCAGCAACCGGCAATATAACGACCGTTTCACTTATCAGGGCGGAAACCCGTTCCTGCAACCGACAACCACCCACGATGTCACGCTCAACATGAGCTATAAATGGCTATACTTCGTTGCCTCTTACCAATATAATAAGAATGCGATCTGTTCTTCCATCGAACCATATGAAGACGATCCGCAGCTTTGCATATGGATTCCCCGCAATGTAAAGAAGAAACAGGATCTATGGGTCATGCTGAATGCCTCTCCCAATATCGGTTGCTGGCATCCCTCCTTTTCAGTCAGCCTGATCCGCCAGTTTATGGATGAATGGACCGTCAATCCGGATCGGAAACCCTATCATCCACGATTGTATGCCGGCATACAGAACATGTTCAACCTGCCGCACCACTTCATACTGAACGTAGACGGGATGTGCAAAAGCGATACCTACGAAGGCAAAGCCTGGCGTCCGGGCTTCGGCAGTGTCCACATCGGACTGTCCAAAAGTTTCCTGAAAGACGAAGCGCTGACCCTGCAAATACGGGCATTCGATTTGCTGAAAGCTTTCCGAAATTCCGGACGATATTACGCCGATTCCATCACTTTCGACACTTGGAACTACAGTGATTCGCGCAGCCTGACCGTTACCGTCCGTTACAAATTCAATACGGCAAACAACAAATATAAAGGAAGCGGAGCCGGGAATAAAGAAAAAAGCCGCCTGTGAAACACAGACGGCTACTAACATTATATCAAATCTTTCTATTATGAACAACGAAGTGAACGGCCTAATTTCAGAACCGTAGTCTTGGTAATACCGTTCAATTCGCAAAGTTTCGAAACTGTCGTGCCATACTTGGCTGCGATAGCACCTAACGTATCACCGGATTTCACACGATGATAATGCGGAGTTCCTTCCTGCTGGGAAACCGTATTTTTATTCTGGCTTATGGAAGCGACTGCTGCTGCATCGGCGGCGACAGTCGTTTTTACTGTTTTCGTCACATTAGCCGAAGCAACCGGTTTCGTCTTTTCCACCTTCGTAGAGGTAGTGGCACCCGCACTACAGCGGATAGACTGGCCGATCCGTAAAACCGTCGTTCCTTTCAAACCGTTCAAGCGGCACAATTCATTGACTGTTGTTCCATACATACGGGCGATCTTACCTAATGTATCGCCGGACTTCACACGGTGATAAACCAGACGGTCGGAAGAAGAGGTGTAAATATTGCTTCTGCGTCCGTTAATCTTTACATTATGGAAAACATATGTATCCTGATGGGGAACACCATTCTCGAAGTCTATAATTTCGGCCGGATTAATAGCCTGTCCCAAAAAGCGTGTTTCAAAATGAAGATGGGAACCGGTAGAACGTCCTGTATTACCACCTAAAGCAATCGGGTCGCCTGCGTGGACAATATCGTTCGGGGTAACAAGTATTTTAGATAAATGGCCATAAACGGTTTCAAGGCCGTTCGGATGACGAATCACGACGTAATTACCATATCCGCGACGTTCAAAGTTCTTAATGCGGACTTTACCGTCAAATGCAGCACGGATTGTATCTCCAACGAGGACTTTCAAGTCGATTCCCCTGTGCATACGACGACGACGGGGACCATATTTGGATGTGATTCGCGCCATGGAATCCATGGCTATCGGATAGACGAAAGAAGAACAATCTATAGCAAACGAATCCGGGAAATTGACCTTTGCCGTTCCACGGAACGGGTCTACCCATTGGTTTTCCCAATTGGAGCCGTATAATTCTTCCGCGGGGAACATTAAACTCTCCCTTTCCTCCATTGCTTTCTCATCAAAAGTAGCCAGTTCCTTCAGTTCCATATTTTTACGGATACCAACGCGATCCGCCATTAACTCGGAAACACGTTTGTCCAGCTTCTTTATATGTACGACTTGCGTTGGAGCGTCTTTGTCTTTTTGTGCTTTTACCTCTACGGCCGATACCAAAATAGTGGTACAACAAATAAATAGTAATGCCTGTATCTTCATTATTTTTATCACTTTCAATCAGTAATCCGTGACAAAGGCCATGAAATAGAATGGCTTGTTTCATTGTCATCTCGTCAAAGTTCGTAATTTTGACCAAGCCGACAAAATTCAATCTGGAAAAATTTCCGCAATGAAAATAAAGAAAAGTAAAACAAGGCTTTATATCCGTTGATTTACAACCAACTGTAACAAAACATGTTTCACAACATATTAGCTTATCATACCCCAATTTACCTTCTTGGAAAAGAGGACTTTTAGCCTTTCGTTCAATATCCGGTTGGGTTCGGATAACAAATCGGGGTCTTCGTTCAAAACCTCCTGTGCGATATCGCGTGCAAACTGAAGGATCTGTCCGTCAGCCGCCAGGTTGGCGATTTTAAGGTCGATTCCTTCTCCGCTCTGACGGGTTCCTTCCAAGTCTCCATGACCACGCAGACGTAAATCGGCTTCGGCAATCTCAAAGCCGTTGTTGCTGTTCACCATTATTTCCAGACGCTTGCGGGTTTCGTTGCTCAACTTATAGGAAGAGACAAGGACACAATACGACTGCTCGGCTCCACGTCCTACACGACCGCGAAGCTGGTGCAACTGGGAAAGCCCGAAACGTTCGGCACTCTCGATGACCATCACAGAGGCGTTCGGCACATTTACGCCGACTTCTATCACGGTTGTCGCCATCAGAATCTGTGCTTCACCAGAGATAAACTTCTGCATTTCAGTTTCCTTATCCGCCGCTTTCATCTTTCCGTGAACCATGCAAACCCGATATTCAGGAAAGACCTCTTTGAAAGTCTCGAAGCCCTCTTCCAGATTCTTATAATCCAGCTTCTCACTGCCCTCTATCAACGGATAAACAACATAGACCTGCCGCCCCTGCTGAATTTCCTTCCGAAGGAAATCATAGAGCTGGGCTTTTTTATTGTCATACCGGTGTACGGTCTGAATCGGCTTACGTCCGGGTGGCAATTCGTCAATCACGGATACATCCAGGTCGCCGTACAGCGTCATGGCAAGCGTACGCGGAATAGGCGTCGCCGTCATAACCAGCACATGGGGAATAACCGCGTTTTTCGTCCACAACCGGGAACGCTGTTCCACCCCGAAACGATGCTGCTCGTCAATAATCGCCAGACCGAGGGAAGAAAAAACAACCGTCTCTTCAATCAAAGCATGCGTACCGATTACAATCTGTATCTCGCCATTAGCAATGGCAGGCAAGATGCGGTTGCGCTCTTTCTTCTTTGTCGAACCGGTCAGCAGGGCCACTTTAATATCCATGTCTTTCAAGAAACCCATGACAGTCGCATAGTGCTGGGTCGCCAGGATTTCCGTCGGAGCCATCATGCAAGCCTGGCAATGGTTATCGACCGCCAACAGCATAGCAAGCAAAGCGACCAGCGTCTTACCGCTTCCGACATCTCCTTGCAACAGGCGGTTCATCTGTCGCCCGCTCCCCATATCGGCACGAATTTCGCGAACGACACGTTTCTGGGCATTTGTCAGCTCGAACGGCAGATACTCTTTATAGAATGTATTAAAATAATCTCCGACAGAAGGAAATACAATCCCTTTCAGCTTCATTTTCCGCAGATTGGCCGTACGGAGAATATTAAGCTGGATAAAAAACAGTTCATCGAACTTCAGGCGCAATTGCGCTTTCCGCAGTTTATCCACAGATTCGGGAAAATGCACATTCCGGATCGCTTCCGGAAACGACATCATCTGAATACGGCTTAACACAGCCGGAGGAAGTGTTTCCGGCAACGTCCAGTTCAGGCCGCTCAACAGGGTATATTGCAAATTCTGGATTGCCCTCGAGTTAAGGAAAGACTTCTTCATCTTCTCGGAGGTGTTATAGAACGGCGTCAGGCCGTTGGCCACCTTATCCGCCTGATCCACCGGGTCTATATCCGGATGAGGAATATTATAGATGTGTCCGAACTCGGTCGGTTTCCCGAATACGATATAATCGACTCCCGTCTTAATCTTATCCGTGACATAGTTAAGCCCTTTAAACCAAACCAGATCGATTGTCCCGGTTCCGTCCGTAAACTTCCCGATCAACCGTCTTGCACGCCCTTCACCGACTGTATCGAAGAACAGGATACGTCCTTTCATCTGTATATAGGGCATATCGCCGGTCACCTCCGCGACCTTATAGAAACGACTCCGGTCAATGTATTTATACGGAAAGTAGAACAGCAAATCTTCATACGAAGAAATGCCGGCTTCCTTCTGCAATATCTCTGCCTTCTTCGGGCCTACGCCCGGCAGATACATGATGGAACGTTTGTCGAGATCGAGCATATCGTTTTTTGTTTGTTACTTTTTTAGGTTTTCAATTTGTCTGTTCAAGTCGTTCAGGTCATCTTCGTCTGCCCGGAGAGCATCTTCATGTTTCCTGCGCTCATTGAATTCGTCATAGACTTTGCCAACAATCTGTTCCATAAGTTTGTTGGAGATGCAACCTTTTGTTTTAAGCACTTCTTTACCTTGGAACTCCAACAAGGCATCCACGTTTTTACGCCAGAAATCGAGGGTGAGGTCTTTCCGTTCTTTCACACGCATTTCTGCCGATTCAAGGAAAAGTACGGTGAGGCGGTTGAGCGAATCGATTTCATCTTGTTGCAAATAATTTTTGGCAATAAATACATCACTTTTGCGCACAATGGCTCCTTTCCAAGAGGTAAGTGCCATATTGGGCTGGGAGGCATCAGCTCGCGAACAAATTATTTCAGCAGCGGTTTGCCCGGTAACGGCATAGAGCAGTTTGTTTTGCACTTCGGCAAAAAACATTTGCGCACCTTTGTCGGTCTTGTCATAATCACTGCTTAACATTAAGAGGTCGCGCACTTTTTGGTAGAAGCGCTTTTCTGAAGCACGTATGTCACGGATGCGCTCCAATAATTCATCAAAATAATCGGGCCGCCCATTCGGGTTTTTCAGACGCTCGTCATCCATCGTAAAGCCCTTTATCATATACTCTTTGAGATGCTCATTAGCCCAAATGCGGAACTGTACGCCCCGTTTGCTGCGTACCCGGAAACCGATAGCCAAGATCATGTCTAATGAATAGAACTTCACGTTGTATTGCTTGCCATCGGCGGCAGTTATTAAGTAATCCTTAATAACTGATTCGGCGATCAATTCCCTGTCTTGCAATATATTACCAATATGGATATTGATATTGGACACAGAGGTGGCAAAAAGTTCGGCCAATTGACCCTGGTTCATCCACACTTGTCCGTCTTTAGCCATCAGCGTAACCTTGGCCTTGCCATCAATGGTGTTGTATATAATGATATTTTGTTCATCCATAGCGCAAAGAGTTTATTTCTTGGAACTTGATAACAGCGCCTCCGCCACCAACAAGTCGAACGGAGTCGTAATCTTGATATTTTCCCGGTTTCCCGGAACTGTAACGATACCGTGTCCAAACGCTTCGATAACCGATGCGTCATCGGTGAACAAGTCCGTATAAGGTTGTTCGTATGCCTTCATCAACAGATCGTAGTCGAATACCTGCGGCGTCTGTACCGCCTGATAGCGCGAACGGTCGACCGGATGACTCGTCCCTCCGGTAAACTCACGGAGCGAATCGACAACCGGAACAACCGGAATTGCGGCACCGGAAATTTCCGCCTCCGTGAAACATTTGCTTATGACTTCAGGAGAGACAAAAGGACGCACCCCGTCGTGCACAGCCACCAAGACTTTCTCATTCCTTCCGGATGCATTTCCTATTTCTTCCGAAAGGGACTGCAATCCGTTCCGAACGGAATAGAAACGCGTTTCGCCTCCATTTGCAATCCGATGCGGCACCTTACAGCCGATCTCCCGGCAAAGCATCTTCCAATACGGCTGATGATCTTCCGGCAAAACCAGGATCAGGCCGGCCGACGCATCCCAACGGTGAAACGCTTCCAACGTATGCATCAGGACAGGCTTTCCCTCCAACGGAATAAACTGCTTCGGCAAATCGCCCCCCATACGCAGTCCCCGGCCTCCGGCAACTATCAGGACGTATTTCTTCATCACTCCAGTTCCTCCAATACTTTTTTCACCTCTTCGTCCGCCTTATAAAGCTTTTCCTTACACAGCTTAATCAGCCGCGTCGCTTCCTTTACTTTTTCGGAAAGGACGTCCACATCCAAGTCGCCGTTCTCTATGTCGGCTACGATCTTACGCAGTTTCTCTACGGCTTCGTTATATGTTTCTATCTTTTGTGACATATTCTGTTGTTTTTGTTATTCTTACGATATGATTGAACGGACTTCGCCATCGGCAAAACGGGTTACCAACTCATCCCCAGCCTCTAATCCGGTAGCCTGCTTGATGATTTTACCGTCTTTCAGTGTCAGGCTGTAACCGCGCTTTAGCACATAATCCGGGGAAGCCATCTTGATAAACTGTTCGGTCAACTGGACAAAGCGGTTACGCTCTGCCAAACTGCTTTCCACACGATTCGCCAAACGCACTTGCATCGCTTCCAGCTTCGATGCCCATTGGTTTAGAAATGCATGGGCATCCGTTGGCAATTGCATGCCTATCCGTTGGAGCAGCGAACGATTCCGCTCGATCCGGTTTATTGCCAAGACAGGCAGACGGCTCCCTAACGATTGCAGGAAGTTCTTTTGTCTGGACAGGATATCGGTTGCCAACGAACAAACGTCCTGTTGCAGCTCTTCCACTTCCCCGGCCGCTTTATCCATCTGCCCGATCAGAAACTCGGCTACGGCAGTCGGCGTCTTCATCCGGGTATGCGCCACCATATCGAGGATCGTATCGTCGCGCTCATGTCCGATGCCGGTTATGACCGGAAGCGGGAACTGTGCACAATTAGCCGCCAGCAGATACGAATCGAAACTATTCAAGTCTGAAGTTGCGCCACCGCCCCGGATAATGACCACAACATCAAAACAGTCAATATGCCGATAAACGCGGTCCAGTGCAGCAATCACAGATTCCTCCGTCCGCTCTCCCTGCATAAGAGCCGGAAACAGTTTCGTGTAGAAAGGATAGCCTGCTTTGTTATTTGCCAGCTGATTCAGAAAATCTTCATACCCAGCAGCCGTAGGCGATGTGATTACCGCTATCCGCTTCGGCAAGGTCGGGAACGGCAATTCCTTATTCAACGTAAAGACGCCCTCCTCCTTCAATTGCCAGATAATCTCCATCCGTTTCCGGATCATATCACCCACTGTATAAGCCGGGTCTATATCCAATACCGTCAAACTGTAGCCATACAATTCGTGAAACTCGATCGAAACTTTGACCAGGACTTTCAGCCCGGAAGCAAACAATTGTCCGGTTTCCATCTCAAAATAAGGCTTCAACATACGGAACGTTTTTGCCCAGATAGAGCCGCGTGCCTTTGCGACCAGCTGTCCGGTTACCGGATTCTTCTCGATAAATTCCAGATAGCAATGGCCGGATGCAGCATTCGTGCGCACATCGCTCATTTCGGCACGTATCCAACACGTCTCCGGAAATGCGTTCAACACCGCCCCTTTCACCCGGTTATTCAGTTCCAGCAAAGAAAGCTCCTGCCGTTCCCGGTTTATATTATTTTGACCGTAAACCATTCTTTCTTTCCTTTTTATATGCTTTATAAAAATCAGGAATACCGTATCCGAATTCTTTATTCGGATGCTTATAGCGGTTAGATGAGCGGTTCATCAAACTGATCACTTCCCGATTGTTTAGCCAAGGCAATGACTGCCAAAGACAAATGCCCATTCCCGCCAGGATAGGCGTCGCAAAAGAAGTGCCGTTTGCATATCGGATATTTCCATTCGGCCCGATCACACAACTGCCTGTTCCCAAAGCGACCGCATCCGGCTTTACCCGACTGTCAGCCGTAAAGCCGACAGAACTGAAACTACTTTTCTTTTTATCTTCATCTATTGCACCGACAGTAAAGATTCCCGCCGCATCCGAAGGGAACGTTATCTTTTCCCAATCGCCGTTACCTTCATTCCCGGCACTGCAAAACACCAGGATTCCCCTGTCGGCAGCCAGACTTGCCGCGCGGCTAATCATAGCTGTTTTCCCGTCCAGAGCCGACTGGTCGTAAGAAAGCTCGTCCGCATCAAAAGAGAAATAGCCTAAGGAAGAAGATATCACATCCACACCGGCACTGTCCGCATATTCGACCGCAGCCGTCCAATAGTCCTCCTCTATCGGATATTCGGAATCACTATCCTCGCTCTTAAGCAAAAGATAAGAAGCTTTGGGAGCCGTCCCGACCATCACGCCCGGAATATCGGCTGCCAGGCAGGAAAGAACTTTCGTCCCGTGATCGTCTCCGACAAACACACTTTTACCGGGGAAAACAATATTATGTGTACCCAGCAAGCGCAACGAGTCGAAAGCCGATATCCGGTCTGCATTCATAAAACCGGCATCGATAACAGCCACCCGCATACCTTCGCCCTGGAAACCCGTTTCATGCAATTTGATTCCGTTCAGCATCCTGATCTGCTTCTCGGCATAGCCATATTCACGATCCTGCGGTTTGTCCGTAGACACAAACCGCTCTTCTCCCGTCTCTTCTGCGGGAACTTTCAGATTACCTTTCCATATCCACTTGACGGAATCGACAATGGACAATTGCTGCAACTGCCCGACGACAGTACTGTCCGCACTCTCAACCACGACAGTCGAAAACCATTTACTCTCCACAACCGGCTTCACACCCGTCTCCGACAGCATGTTGATATAAGAGCGGGATATGGGGAAATCGGCGGTTGTCACCGCAATATTATTTTTAGTCCTCCGTTCGATTGCCTGTTTGGACAAATAGGCTTCCGGTTCTTCCACCCGGTAGCCGCCATCGCCTTTATCTTTGAGATAAACACGAAAACGATAGTTTTCCCCCGCCCAAAGCCAGGCAGGAAGACAGCATAAGAATATGATTGATAAAAACCTTGACATTCTTTTTACATTCCTCTTTTTACGCAAAAATACAAATTGTACGGCATATAAAAAAGCCCGGCAACTCATCCGAGGCCGGGCCTATATCCTTATATCATTACTATTCGAAAATATCGCAAATAGGAATTTCACGTTTCACGCTCTGACGCAGGGAAATAAGCGTTTCGGTTGCCGTCACTCCCGGGATTTCCTGGATTTGTGCATTCAACAATTCCATCAAGTGCTCATTGTCGCGTGCATACAATTTGATCAGCATCGTGTACGGACCGGTTGTAAAATGACATTCCACTACTTCCGGTATCTTCTCAAATTCAGGAACCACATCTTTGTACATCGAACCGCGTTCCAGTTTCACCCCGATATAAGTACAAGTGTTGTAACCCAATATCTTCGGATTAATATGATAGCCTGACCCAACGATCACATTCATATCAATCATGCGTTGCACCCGTTGATGAATAGCGGCACGTGAAACGCCACATTCTTCGGCTACATCCTTGAAAGGAATCCTGGCATTCTTTGAAATAATGTTCAAGATCTGCCGGTCCAGTTTGTCTATCTTTTCCATCGCTTGTCTACTTTACTTTCCTTTTTTAGATTTAATGTATCAAAAGTATATAATAAAATTCAATACTATATCATTCTGAAAGAAAAAAGTATGAAATAAATAATAAAAGCGGGCGAAAAATGCTATTTAACATATTTCGCCCGCCCAATTATGTATAAAACGACAGTTTCTTATTTCTTTTCAGCCGTGCTATCTTTGACGATATCCAGCAATTCAATCTCGAATTTCAATGTGCTGTTCGGTTTAATATCACGTCCCATACCTTGTGGGCCATAAGCCAATTCAGAAGGGATCCAAACGATATACTTAGAACCAACCGGCATCAACTGCAGAACTTCCGTCCAACCTTTGATCACGCCGCCAACAGGGAACTGAGCCGGTTCGCCACCATGATCAAGGGAACTGTCGAATTTTGTTCCGTCCAACAAAGTACCTGTATAGTGAACTTTCACGACATCTTCAGCAGTCGGTTTTGCACCTGTGCCTTCTGTTACAACCTGATATTGCAAACCGCTTTCGGTTGTGATCACGTCTTTCTTCGCTTTGTTTTCAGCCAGGAACTTTTCGCCTTCTTCTTTCGTCTTATTTGCATCTCTTGCAGATGCTTCGGTAAAGTAAGTCTGGATGTAAGCCTGAGCGGCCTGCGGAGTCATCTTCATCGCAGAAGAATCGCCCTTGATAGCCTGGATGAAACCGGCGATCAGATCGTCAACGTTTGCAGGATCACCCGGCAGCGTTTTCAGATTTTCCTTATAACCAGCACCTGTGCTGATACCAATCGCATAGCTCACACTATCTGCGGCAGTCTTCAAAGATGCACTTTTGTGCGAATCGCAGGAGGTGAAACCCATGCCCATAGCTACAATCGCTGTAGCAACCAATACACTAATCTTTTTCATTTTTCTCTAATATGTTATTTTACTATATCCAATAATTCGACATCGAACACCAACGCGCTGTTCGGTTCGATTGCATCACCTGCACCATGTTCGCCATAAGCAAGGTTTGCGGGGATGAAAAGACGCCATTTGGAACCAACCGGCATCAGCTGAAGAGCTTCCACCCATCCCGGGATCACCTGTGACACACCGAATACGGCAGGTTCGCCGCGCTGTACGGAACTGTCGAATACCGTACCGTTGATCAACGTTCCGTGATAATGGCATTTTACCTTGTCGGAAGCAGTCGGCGTTGCGCCTTCACCCTTCTGCAGGATCTGATATTGCAAACCGCTGGGTAATGTTACGACTCCGGCTTTTCCTTTATTAATATTCAGGAACTCCTCTCCGGCTTTCTTATTAAGCTCCAGTCTTTCTTTCTGAAGATTCATGAAGTAATCGTTGATAACCTGTTTTGCTTCATCGTAACTGATTTCCGGCTGTGCTTCACTCAACACGTCCTTCAATCCTTTTACAAAATCCTCAATCTGAAGATTATTGATGCCTGAGTTCTGGAAATTATTTCCGATACTTAAGCCCAGTGCGTAACTAACTTTATCCATTCTTTTTCTTTTCAACTAATTATGAACCACAAAAGTAATGCTTTTAACCAGACAAACAGCAAACGGCAACACTTTTTTATTACTTTTGTATCAGTTATGGGAGAACGACAAACAGAAACAAGGCACTTTGCAATACTCTTTGAACAATACAAAGAGCCTTTTACGTTGTTTGCCAACTCCTACATACGCGACACTGCTGTTGCCGAAGACATTTATGTGGAAGCGATGATGCAATATTGGGAAAAACGCCATGAACTTCCTTCCGATACGAATATTCCGGCCTATATCCTTACCTCGGTAAAAAACAGAGCATTAAACCATTTACGGCATCTGAATGTAAGAACAGAGGCAGAGGAACAATTGTTCAGTCATAATGCCAGGGAATTAAATTTCCGCATCTCTTCACTGGAAGCGTGCGATCCGTCGGAACTATTTACCGCCGAGATGAAAGAAATCATCCGGAGCACATTCAATGAACTTCCCGAGCAAACGCGCCTGATCTTCCGCAAAAGCCGCTACGAGAACAAAACCAACCGGGAAATAGCCGAAGAGCTAAATATAAATATCAAGACGGTAGAATATCATATTTCCAAAGCCCTGAAACTCTTGCGTTCCCGCCTGAAAGATTACCTACCGCTTCTACTCCTTTTATACAGCAGCAGCCAGTAAAATTGCACGCCGGAGAAAAAAACACATTTTCGGTTTAGGGTATCATCCGAATGCCGTGTTATTATAACAAAAGGGCATTAAACACCTTAAATCCGATCAGATGGAAAAAGAATTATTACACAAATATTTTAGAGGAGACACCAATCCGAATGAAGAGAAACAAATCATGGATTGGGCGGACGCATCGCCTGAAAACTATCGCGCGTACTTAAAGGAGCGTAAGATATGGAACGCGATATTGGTCAATTACAAACAGGCCGAAAGCCAGCCGGTCGCCCATTTCTCCAAACATTCATTCAATTTATGGAAAGCAGTCAGCATAGCCGCTTCCATCGCCTTGCTTTTCTCCTTGTCATGGATGTTGTTAAACCCTTCGTCACGCGAATCAAAAGGCCATCAAGCCGTATTGGTTCCAGCCGGCCAGCGCGTGCAGCTTGTCCTGGAGGACGGGACCAAAGTCTGGCTGAACTCCAACAGCTCTTTCTCCTACCCGACTGCTTTCGGCAGCAAAACCCGCGAAGTGGAACTGAACGGCGAAGGCTATTTTGAAGTGGCCAGAAACGAACAAAAGCCTTTTATCGTAAAGACAAAGAAATATGATATCAAAGTGCTGGGAACTACATTTAATGTATATGCCTACGACCACGAGGCGAGTACTTTCGAGGCTTCTTTGCTGCATGGCTCCGTAGACGTCCTATCCCGGGAGAATCAAAATAACCATATAATTCTTAAGACCAAAGAGAAAGTGAGCGAGGTTAACGGTCTGTTGCAGAAAGTTGCAATAGACAACCTCGATCGCTTTAGATGGAAAGACGGACTGATCTGCCTGGACGATGTACCGTTCGAGATACTGATGAAGAAATTCTCTATCTATTATGATATCACGATCAAGATCGAAAACCCCAAAGTATTGGATTACCGCTGTACAGGTAAATTCCGCCAGAGCGACGGGATCGGATATGCATTGAGGGTTATACAAAAAGACCTGGACTTCCAATTCATCCGGGATGATGAAACAAACACGATCACAATCAAATAATTTATTAACCTTATAATCACAACATCATGAAGAACGGCCCATAAGTCACAAAAAGACAGCCGGAAAATGTCCCCACATCTTCCGGCCGGAATGTCAACCCGAGACAACTTCTCTAATTTTCCCAGTATTAACATTAAATCATTTACAAAGTTATGATAAATATTCTTTGTCAGACCTGTTTTATGCCTAAAAAGCACAAACAAAATAGTTTAAATCGCATCATGAAACTATCATTATTACTATTATGTATTACATTTTCAGTTTTTGCCAGGGATGCAAATTCTCAAAATGCAAAAGTCACATTAAACAAACAGAATGTCGCTGTACATGATATTCTGGATGCCATAGAAGAACAGACCGAATTCCTGTTTCTCTACAACAAACAAAATGTGAACGTTAATCGCCGGACCTCCATACATGTGTCCGATCAGACTGTTTCAAACGTGCTTTCCGAAATATTTAAAGGCACGAATATCTCTTTTAAGATGGAAGGAAAACATATCGTCCTTGTCCACAACCAGATAAAAGAAGATATTTCCGACAGGATTCAGCAGGAAGGAAAAACATTGAACGGCATTGTAAAAGACAAAAACGGAGAACCCATTATCGGAGCCAATGTTGTTGTAAAAGGAACCACAAACGGAACTATTACGGATATTGACGGACAATACTCTTTAAGCAATGTATCGAATAATGACATCCTAACCATCTCCTATATCGGTTATCTGTCAAAAGATATCCCGGTAAACGGGCAACAAGTTATCAACATCTTGCTGGATGAAGACACTCAAAAGCTGGATGAAATTGTAGTTGTCGGGTATGGAACAGTCAAAAAGAGAGACTTGACAGGTTCCGTTGCTTCTATCAATGCTGAAAAGATCGAACAGATTGCAGTTACCAACCCGGCATTAGCGCTTCAGGGACGCATCCCGGGTGTGCTGGTCGAACAAACAGATTATGCACCGGGCGGAGGTTTGAAAATCCGCGTCAGAGGAAACCGTTCGTTCAAAGCATCCAATGATCCGTTGTATGTTGTGGACGGCATGCCGCTAACCACCGGCATCGAAGCGATCAACCCTTCCGATATCGAATCTATCGACGTGCTGAAAGATGCATCTGCAACAGCCGTTTATGGAGCGCGCGGTGCAAACGGCGTTATCATTGTTACGACCAAAAAGGGAAAGGCAGGAAAAGTCCAAGTCGATTATAACGGCTATGTCGGCGTGCAAACTGTCGCCAAACGCCTCGATGTAATGGATGGAGCCGAATGGACTGAAGCATTACGGGAGGCATACCGCGCAACAGGCCTATACCAAAGCCCGACACCCTCGGCAGAAGAAGATGCGAAGATGCCTCGCCTGGCAGCCGACCCTTATTCGTTGGAATCGGTCTTAATGGCCTATGATGAAAACGGCAACTACGACCCGTCGAAGGTCCGATCTTTCGACTGGCAGGGAAACACGCTCCATGAAAGCCTCATCCACAATCACAACTTGAATATCCGGGGTGGTTCGGAGAAAACACAGTATTCGCTTTCCGCCTCTTATCTTTATAATGACGGGGTGATCAAGAACAGGGATTACGAGAAATATACCGTACGTCTGAATATAGACCAGGAAATAGGGAAAATCCTGAAAGTCGGCCTGCAGACACAATACATGCATAGCAATGAAAACAAAGATATCGGAATCTATGTAAATGCGATGAATAATTATCCGGTCAGTTCTCCTTACGATGATAAAGGGGAATTGATACTGAACCCTGGGGGTGACGCTATGCTGTATAACTCACTGATGGACTTGGATAACGCTATCAGCCTGCAAAAAATAGACCGTTACCTGGGTAGTTATTATGCAGAAGTCAATATCGTCGACGGATTAAAATTCCGCACCAATCTGGGAACAGACTTCAGACAAGTGCAGGACCTGGACTTTAGAGGTTCCATGACAACAGAAAACAAAGGAGGATTGTCTACGGCAAAAAATGCCGGAGAGAAAAGTTACCTGTTCACATTGGAGAATATGCTTACTTACTCGAAGAAATTCAACAAGACTCATGATCTCGGCGTAACATTGCTCCAATCCATCCAACGATTCGCCCAGGACAAATATGGTATCGAAGTAAAAGATTTACCTTACGAATACCAACATTTCTTTAATGTAGGATCAGCCTCGACGATCTCAGGAGTATCCAGCGATTACTTGAAATGGACACTTGCCTCTTTTATGGGAAGGGTTAATTACAACATAAAGGATCGCTACCTGTTTACAGTTTCCGCCCGTTATGACGGTTCTTCCAGGCTGGCAAAAGGGAACAAATGGGTCCTATTCCCAAGTGCGGCATTCGCCTGGAGAATCTTTGATGAACCATTCATACCCGAAACCAGTTTCCTGACCAACCTGAAGTTACGTTTAGGCTGGGGTCAAACAGGTAATTCAGCCGTTGATCCATACCAGACAATGGGCGGACTATTACTGCAAAAATACAATTTCGGAGGCACGAATGCGATCGGCTACTATCCCAATATCATGCCGAATGAAAACCTGACATGGGAAACGACTGCACAGACGAACCTGGGTATTGATTTCGGTTTCTTCAACAACCGCCTATCCGGTAGCATCGACCTGTATTTGCAACGGACAAAAGACTTGTTGATGAGTAGGCAATTACCGGTAGTTTCCGGCTACGAAAGCGTAATGGCCAATATCGGGAAGACACAGAACAAAGGTATCGAGATTGCTCTTAGCTCAGTCAATCTTGAATCCGAAAAAGGGCTAAACTGGACTACGGACCTGATGGTTTATGCCAATAAAGAGGAAATTATCGAATTGTATAATGGTAAAAAAGACGACATCGGAAACAAATGGTTCATCGGACAACCGATCGACGTGATCTACGATTACCAGTTCGACCGCATCTGGCAAGACACGCCCGAAGATCTGGCGGAAATGGCGAAGTTCAATGCGAACGGTTCCAGCTTTGTTCCGGGAACAATAAAACTGGTCGATCAGAACAACGACTATAAGATAACGGCTGACGACAAGGTGATCATCGGTAATTCCCGTCCGAAACTGGTGGTGAGCTTAGCGAATAACTTCTCTTACAAAGGCTTCGATTTATCAGTTTTCCTCAATGGAGAATTCGGGAAGAAGATTACATACGATCCGCCTTTGAACCTGAACGGACGCGAAAATTACGTCAATATAAACTATTGGACACCGTCCAACCCCAGCAACGAATGCCCACGCCCCAATGCAAACCAGACTCCGCAATACATCAGTGCCATCAAATACTGCAACGGGACTTACCTGCGCGTAAGGGATATCACACTTGGATATACGCTTCCTGACGTATTAACTAAAAAAGCATTTATAGAAAGGCTTCGGTTCTATGCATCCGTGCAAAATCCGTTCCTGTTCACAAGCTTTCCCGGCGTAGACCCGGAAGGAGCAAGAGGAAAAGAATATCCGAGTGTAAGAACATTCATGTTCGGAGCCAATATTAGTTTTTAATTTTATTCATCTTAATAATATCCATTATGAAAAGAAAAATATTTAATTATATACTTGCGTCGATATGCATCTTAGGGAATTATTCCTGTTCCAGCTTTTTAGAAGAAAAGATGGTATCCGGAGCAACAACCGACTATTATCAGACGGAGGAAGGAATGGAAACACTGATAGCCGCCTCTTATGCCAACCTGCGCTTCGGAGTCGGAGAAGAACGTGTCTATGCTTACCAGGATTTGGGAACGGATTGTTTTACGCAAGGTGGTGACGGTAATTTGCGGCAGTCGTTTAACCGGTATGAATCAACATTAGAGCCTACGTTAGGTTTGCTCTATTCCTTATGGCAAAACAACTATAAAGCGATTAATGCGACAAATACCGGGATCGAGATTATCCCACAGATGAATTCCAGCGAGGAATTTAAGAATAGGAAAATGGCAGACCTGCGCTTCTTACGGGCCAATTTCTATTTTGAGTTAGTACAGCAATTCGGCCCGATCCCCATCAATACCGAAGCAATAAAAGATGTAAAGACTGACTTCAAACGTTCTCCGGTAGCCGATGTTTACAAATTAATTATCAATGATTTGCGGTATGCAGTTGATAATTTACCTGAAACAGGAAACGAATCCGGCTATGCTACGACATGGGCTGCCTCTCATCTCCTGGCCAAAGTCTATCTGACCAGAGGTTCCGCAGTCAAAGACCAGCGAGGACAGCAACCTTCCGATATGGACAGCGTCATCTATTATACTGATAAAGTCATCAAAAGCGGAAGATTTGCTTTGGAAAATGAATTTACGGATCTGTTTGACATTAACAACCGGAAAAGCCAGGAGTTTATATTCTCCGTCCAGTTCAGCCAGGATGAAGTTTTCAACGGGAACGGAAACCAAATGCACATGTATTATGTCTGCGTTTATGAGAACTTTCCCGGCATGACGCGCGATATCGAGAATGGCAGGTCTTGGAAGCGCCTGAAACCGACTGATTATGTATTCAACGAGTTATTCGATCATAAGAACGACTCCCGTTTCTACAAATCTTTCCAGTGGGTTTATAAAGCGAACAACCCCTCTACGATTCCGGCATGGGAGAAAATCACAGACAAAAACGGGAACGTCATCTTTGCCCCCGATCCGAGTTTGGAAGGGAAACCGAAATTTGCACAGGGAGACACAGCCGCCTATTTTATTCCGAAAGAATTGCCGCTTTCCGGCGATGCACTTACGGCCTATTGTGCAGCTAAGCCTTATACGTTTGTTCCAATCAACAATTACACGGAGTTATTATATCCGACACTGATTAAATGGCTGGATCCGACAAGGCCCGACATGCAATATCAGACCGGTTCCCGGAATTGGGTGAAGATGCGTTTCTCCGAAACTTACCTGATGGCAGCAGAAGCCTACGGAAGGAAAAATGATTTTGCCAAGGCGGCAGAATATATCAACATCGTCCGTGCCCGTGCAGCTTATAAGGAAGGAGAACTGAAACCGGCCCAATATTGGACAATAGAAGATGGCAAATATGAAGACCGGATGAAATCGACCCAAACGGAAATGATGGTTACACCAAGCGATATCAGTTCAAACTTCATTGATTTCATGCTTGATGAACGCGGCCGGGAATTCCTGGGTGAAGCCTGTCGCTGGGAAGATTTGGTGAGATGTGAGAAGCTGATTGAAAGAGTCAAAAAATACAATGTATTGGCTGCTCCTAACATCAAGGAATACCACAAATTACGTCCAATCCCGCAAAACCATATCGACCGTTTGGACCCGCAAGGCCCGATAAACGAAGAACAGAATGAAGGTTACTACTAATGCCTATGTGGATCAGTTAAACGATATAGAACAATAAGTATCGGTAAAATAGAGGAGGGAGTGTCCGACAATCAGACATTCCCTCTTTTCATCTAAAATGAAGAATCAGTAATATGAGGCGCAAACAAAAGAATCGTTCATGGAGTTCCATCTAATAGGAAAATATGAGAAAAAAGTATTAATTTTACCAGCTATTACAAAAACAGTAGTTGACTGACAGTAATGTCTTTGCCAAGAAGCGTAACATAAAATATATTGCTTCAGCTTTTGGTATAGTGATTAAAGTAAAATTAATATGATGATTACCGAATCACAAAATATAGAGTTCAAAGAGAACTGGCGAGACGAATATCTGAAATGGATATCCGGCTTTGCCAACGCGCAGGGTGGCAAGTTATATGTCGGTGTGCGTGATAGTGGTGAGGTATGCGGTATTGCAGATGCAAAAAAACTGCTGGAAGACATTCCCAATAAGGTGCGTGACCTGATGGGGATTCTTGTAGATGTCAATCGGTTGGTAGACGACAACAAAGAATATATAGAAATCGTTACCGAAGCCTATCCTTATCCTATTAGCTATCGCGGCCATTATTATCTACGAAGCGGAGCTACTAATCAAGAATTAAAAGGAATAGCACTCGACCGCTTCATGCTCCGCAAGCAAGGGCGCACTTGGGATGGCGTGCCTGTACCATCTCTAAAAACAGAGGATCTGGATAACACCACATTCGATCTATTTCGCAAATATGCCAAGCGAGGTGGACGTATGGATGATACCGATTTGAAAGACAATAATCGGGAACTTCTTGACAAACTGCGTCTTATAGAGGGGAATTATCTCAAACGTGCAGCTGCACTTGTTTTTCACCCTGATCCGGAAAAGTTCGTTACAGGTGCTTTCATAAAGATTGGTTACTTCAAAGAGGAAGCCAATTTGATATACCAAGATGAAGTGCATGGCAACTTATTCCAGCAAGTAAAAGCAGCAATGGATCTACTGACAACAAAGTATCTTCGTGCTATGATAAGTTATGAGGGCATTCATCGGATCGAATCATTTCCGATACCACGAGAAGCGTTACGCGAAGCACTTCTGAATTCGATAGTCCACAAATCGTATGAATCGCTGACACCTATACAAATCGGAGTGTATGATGACAGGTTGGAAATTTGGAACTGCGGAATATTGCCTGAAGAATGGACGATAAGCAATCTATTAGGCAAACACCGTAGCCGGCCTTACAATCCAGACATAGCAAATGTGTTCTTCCGTGCGGGAGAAATAGAAGCATGGGGACGAGGAATAGAACGCATCATTGCAGCTTGTAAGACTACCGGATCTCCTGCTCCCGAGTTTCAATACGAGGGTGGAGGTCTATGGACAACTTTTTATTTCAGCGAAAACTATCAAAAAAAATTATTGTCTCTGATCCAAAAGCGACCAGAAAGCGACCAGAAAGCGACCAGAAAGCGACCAGAAAGCGACCAGAAAAGACAAGAAGATGCTATCATTGAACTAATTAAAGAGAATCCATCTATTTCAAGGAAGGAAATAGCAAGTTTTTTGAATATTCATGATAGTAGTGTAAAACGCCGTTTGGATTCACTTCAAGGGCGAAACATTATTCTTCGCGTTGGCCCTGCTAAAGGTGGTTATTGGAAAATTCAAAATTAAATACATTATATTTTAGACCATGAGAATTAAATTGACACTTATCATCCTTTTAGGATATTTGCTATGCGGAGCCTGTTCTGATTCAGTAAAAGATTCCGGTGCGGATCGCGACATCTCCATCGCCGACTCGATGTACGCCAATATCCTGACCAAGTACAACGTTGAAAAATATGGTTTGCTGCAGGAGACCTATCCCGCCAATCCGAATAACCAGGTCACTTACCTGGCAGAAGGATCGGAGCAGAAACGCGATCAGGAAGTATCTTTCCTCTGGCCCTATTCCGGAATGCTATCGGGAGGGATTGCGCTTTACAAAACGACAGGAGATGCCAAATACCTGCAAAGCCTGGAAGAACGCATCCTGCCGGGACTGGAACTGTATTGGGACAACACTCGCGAGCCGAACTGCTATCAGAGCTACCCGATGTTCAACGGCGAAAGCGACCGCTTCTATGATGACAACGACTGGTTGGCAATCGACTTTTGCGACCTGTATGCGCTGACTAAGAACGAGAAATATCTGGAAAAGGCAAAGGCCCTCTATACCTATATATATAGCGGCTGGGACGATGTGCTCGGCGGCGGTATCTACTGGTGCGAACAGAAAAAAACATCCAAGAACACCTGTTCCAACGCACCGGCAACCGTTCTCTGCATGAAGCTGTACAACCTGACGAAAGACAACGCCTATCTGGAACAGGCAAAGAAAACATACGACTGGACCAAGAACAACCTCCGCGACCCGGAAGACTGCGTTTATTGGGACAATGTCCGCCTGGACGGAAGCATCGGCAAAGAGAAATACACGTACAACAGCGGGCAGATGATACAGGCCGGCGTCCTTCTCTACCAGCAATCGGGCGACGAAGCTTATCTGAAAGACGCACAGGAAACGGCCAAAGGCGCCTATCAGCGTTTCACCGAAGTGCGCAAAGCCATAGACGGTACGGAAAGCCGTTTCTACACGGCCAGCCCATGGTTTAACGTGATCCTGCTGCGCGGCCTGGTGGCACTTTATGAAGTAGACCATAATCCCGAATATATCCGGACAATGGCCGACAACGCCCGCTACGCCTGGGATCATACCCGCGACGTGAACGGATTCCTCGACAACGACTGGACAGGCGTCAAGACCAAAAAGCACAAATGGCTGTTAGACAATGCCTGCATGGTCGAACTATTCTCTGAAATCAATAACATCAAATAAATAACAGACAAGATGACAACACGCAGAAACTTTCTGAAAACAGGCGGCCTCTCATTAGCAGGCCTGATGGTAGGACAGAACTCATTTGCCCGTATGGCTGAAAAAGCCGGAAGCGGACTTACCGGCGATGCTTCCGCCATGCAATATGTTTGCAAACGTCCGGCACCGGAGAAACGTCAGTTCACATCCGAAGCAGTGGAAAAAGCGATCGCCACCACAAAGGCGAAGTTGAAGGACCCGAAACTCGCCTGGATGTTTGAAAACTGTTTCCCCAACACACTGGATACGACTTGCGAACACAAGATGGTAAACGGCAAACCCGACACTTTCGTCTTGACCGGCGACATCCACGCTATGTGGCTGCGCGACTCATCCGCCCAGGTTTTCCCGCATATCCAGTTTGCTAACGACGATCCGAAAGTAAAGACTATGCTTGCCGGCGTAATCAACCGCCAGACCTGGTGCATCAACATCGACCCGTATGCAAACGGATTCAACGAAGGTCCGACCGGCAGCGAATGGGAAAGCGACTTCACAGACATGAAAAAGGAATTGCACGAACGCAAATGGGAAATCGACTCCCTCTGCTATCCGATCCGCCTCGCTTACCATTTCTGGAAAACGACAGGCGACACCTCTCCTTTCGATGCAGACTGGGACAAGGCGATGAAAACCGTCTACAAGACTTTCATCGAACAGCAACGTAAAGACGACCTCGGCCCGTACAAGTTCAGACGCAAGACAGACCGCCAGGGCGACACGCTGTTGAACGACGGTTGGGGCAGCCCGGTAAAACCTGTCGGCCTGATCGTCTCCTCTTTCCGTCCGTCGGACGACGCCACACTGTTCGGCTTCCTGATCCCGTCGAACCTGTTCGCCATCACTTCACTTCGCCAGTTGGCCGAGATGATGCGCGAGATCAAACGCGATAACGACTTTGCCCGCAAGTGTGACTCGCTTGCCGATGAAGTACAGGCAGCCGTAGACAAATACGGAGTTGTCGAACATCCTGAATACGGAAAAGTATATGCATTCGAGGTAGATGGCTTCCATAATCATGTCTTCATGGACGACGCCAACGTGCCGAGCCTGCTCGCACTGCCCTATTTAGGATGCGTGGATATGAACGATCCGATCTACCAGAACACACGCCGCCTGGTGCTCAGCGATTCCAATCCTTACTTCTTCCAGGGAAAAGCCGGCGAAGGTATCGGCGGACCGCATATCGGTTTCGGTTACATCTGGCCGATGAGTATCATCATGCGTTGCAACACAACAAACGACAACGACGAAATCCGCAAATGTGTCAAGATGCTTCGCGATACGGATGCAGATACCGGCTTCATGCACGAATCCTTCTACAAGGACGATCCTGCCAAGTTCACCCGCTCGTGGTTTGCCTGGGTAAACACATTGTTCGGAGAAATGATCTATCGCCTGGTGAAGGAAGGAAAGGTCGATATTCTGAATAATCTGGGATAACAAAGATATAAAGGGTGTTTAACCGTGGGGGTGTGTCAAAACTGTCCTGTTCCCGCGCTTGACGCGGGATCGCATTAAAACCGACCATATAAGCAACTGATTGATAAGGTCTGTTCTTTTGCGGCCCCGCGTCAAGCGCGGGGACAAGGGTGTTTTGACACATCCCCACACCTCGTTAAATCATCATTTAATTATAAACAACTATTTATAGATAAACGCCCTTACTGCCTATTTTTCTTTCAGCAACTTCTCCAAAAGCGCATTTTTTTCTTTTTCAAGAGCAAGCATCCGCTCGTAAAGAGAGGCTTGTTCTTTGTTTAGTTCCATTAGCTGGTCGACTGGATGAATTTGGTTCTCTATATTATGATCTTGTTCTACCACACCGACATTACTGCTCCCTGTCTGGAAAGTATTATTCTCTATCACGATCGAAGTCGGGTTTTCTTCCAGCTTTTGAATAATTTCGGGGGAAATATGCAAGATATTCGCAATCTTAACCAAGAGATCTTCTTCAATCACTCTTTTCTGCTCTATACGGGACACGGATTGCTGGTTAATCCCCAACAAATCTGCAAGGACCTCCTGTTTCATACCAATTAATTGACGAAACTTTCTGACGTTAGCTCCTTGATGTACGTTCCCTGTTTTGATATCTTCTGTTTCCATTTCGCTTCTATTTATATATAGGATGAAACAAATATAAGAACTTTTATATCATTCTTATCTATTCGTGGGAAATAACAAGACAAGAATATTTTCCGGCACCCAAAAATATGTAGTAAAAAACACCTGCTCCTGTGTATTTTACACAAGTCCTAATGATCCGCGCTATTCCCGGTTCTGCCTTTCTTTGCAAAAAACACATAATGAGAAAAATTCCTATACTGACAAGCGCCACGCTCCTATTGCTGCTGGTATTGGTTTGCAACACCTACAGAAAGCAAGGCGAAGAGCCTTGTTACGTCACCTATCAGGTTTCCACACACGATATACACCCGCATAAACTGTTAATTTCTTATCAAACGGAAGATTCATTAAAGACCTTTTTCTGTTACGACAACAAATGGGAAAAAGTAGTCAGACTGCCATCTAAAGAGCTCGCATCTATCTTCGTCCAAGATATCTTCGACCCGGAAAACGATTGTATCTATCTGGAAAAAGAGGGAACAACCTTTGGACGGGAATGGGACATCGATCCGATCTCCGTCCGCATCGTATATAAAAACAAAGTTGCATTGACAACAGGAAGCAAATTCCTTCAGCTTCATTTTAAATAAGAGAAGCATTCAAATATTCTTAATTGCAAGCCTGCGTTCTCACAAATGTAAACAGGCCGGATTCTATGCCCATGGAAATCAGATTGCATGGGCATGGAATTTTGAATGGATGGGCATGGATATTTTTTCAATATCCAAGGGCTTATTGTATAAAACACTTTTTTTAGCTTCGGAAGAGACCCGAAACCAAACGAATGTTGATCCACTTTTCAGTCGCCAAAAAGGGGCTTTTTACTCTTTCCTGGGAGTCTATTGCCGGGAAGTCAACCTTTATTTCATTTTCCCGGCACTTTATCGCCCTGAAGACGGTCGTCATACCCTATGAAGACGGTCGCCATTTAAATGAACACGGTCGCGACGGCGATGAAGACGGTCGTCATGGCGACAAGGTCCTAAAATTTCCTTTGAATATTTGGAACGCCGTCCGTCTTCGTTTTGCTACAGGCGATTCTCCGGGAGTTAAGCTTTATCACTTTGCCGGTGTTTCCGGTTTCCGGCAATCAAATTGCACGGTTTTTCAAACTGCCTGCGCACGTCGCTCCATCTGTTGTCAATAAAGAAGACGAAAACCGTGAAAAGAGTCAATTCAAAATCGATCAAGATTTCGGACGAAATAGAAAAACAGGCAAAAAGAGGGGTTATTGTCTTTTTCGTGCAACTATTTCCTTTCTGCGTGCATCTATATAATAGTAAGCACTTAAAATATCTATCCTATGAAAACAACACTCTTATCAGCGATTCTATTTACCTTTTGTCTTTTGTCCTGTACAAATGACGATGGCGGGGATTTCGGGAAAGACACTCCGCGTTATGACATTCCGCTGTCAACTAAATCTGGTGAGATCAATACACAAGTACAAAGGTTTTCCTTCGACTTTTACCGGGAAATTGCAAAAACGGAAAAGGATAAGGAAAACTTTTGTATCTCGCCCTTGAGCGCCAGCCTTTGCCTGGGCATGGTCCTGAACGGAGCGGATGGCAAGACCTATACAGAGATGCAGAAAACACTCGGCTTTGAAGGTTTCACCAACCAGCAAATCAACGAATATGTGCAAATGATGCAAACCGAACTACCCAAACTGGACGGGCGAACGATCTTCACGAATGCCAACAGCCTGTGGGTAAGAAACGGTTTTCCCCTGCTGCCGGAGTTTATCCAGACCAATCAGACCTATTATAATGCGGAAGTCAGCAACGAACCGTTTGACAACAGTACAGTGGAAAAGATCAACAGCTGGTGCAATCAAAAGACAAACGGGTTGATCCCGGAGATCATCAATAATATACCTGACAAAGCTGTTAGCTACCTGATCAATGCAATCTATTTCAAAGGCCTCTGGAAAAACGAGTTCAAGGAATCGGACACGAAAGACGAAACATTCTATCTGGCAAGCGGCGGAATAGTAAGAGTCCCGACCATGAGACAGACGCAAAGCAACAATTACTACGCCGACGAAGACGTGCAGGTCATAGAACTGCCTTACGGGAACGGCGCTTTAGCATGGTCCTTTTCATCCCAGCCGACCGTAAGAAAAAAGATATCGATAAAGTGATTGCAGACCTGGATGTGGAAACATGGCTCAACTGGAACGAAAATATGCATCCCGCTGGTGTGACGATATATCTTCCCCGCTTCCTGATCAAGACAGAGAAAGACCTGATCGAGACAATGAAAACCCTCGGTATCCATGATGCTTTCGATTCTTTTCTTGCGAACTTTGCCAATATGTCAACAGCGCAAGAGCTCTACATTGGGATGCTGAAACAGAAGACATACATCGAGCTGAATGAATCAGGCACGGAAGCGGCAGCCGTCACGATAACGGGAATAGAAACAAATGCTGCAAATCCTTCCCAGCCCGCCGAAATCCGTTTCGACCACCCCTTCGGCTACGTGCTGAAAGAAAAAAGTACGGGCGCCATCCTATTTGCAGGCAAAGTTGGGAAGCCGGAATGATTTTTCTTTCCTATATTTGTGAGGAATATAGAACAACTGCCTTATGAAAAAGAAATTAGTCGTGCTGACCGGTGCAGGGATGAGTGCCGAGAGTGGTATTTCGACGTTCCGTGATTCGGACGGACTGTGGGAGAAATACAGGGTGGAAGATGTGGCGACGCCGGAAGGTTTTGCCGCCGATCCGGAACTGGTGCTCAACTTTTACAATCAGCGACGCCGGGAATTGCTGAACACAAAACCCAACGCCGGGCATATCGGGCTTGCCGAACTGGAAAAAGAATTCGACGTCCGGATCATCACCCAGAATATAGACAACCTGCATGAACGGGCAGGAAGCAGCCAAGTCATCCACCTGCATGGCGAACTGATGAAAGCCTGCTCCGTGCGCGACCTGAATACGACATACGATATCTCGCCCGAGAACCCCGACCTGCATATCGGCGACAAGGACCCGCACGGCGTGCAACTCCGCCCCTTTATCGTTTGGTTCGGCGAAGCGGTCCCGATGATCGATCCGGCCATCCGCCTGGTGGAAGACTGCGATATCTTCGTGGTGATCGGCACCTCGCTCAATGTCTATCCGGCAGCCGGACTGCTTAACTACGTCCGCCGGGGCCAGCCGATCTACCTGATTGACCCGAAAGAGGTGAAAGCCTATCGTGACGATATCCATTTCATCCGTAAAGGAGCGTCGGAAGGCGTAAAAGAGTTAAAGGGATTATTACTGCAAAATCATTAATACGTTCTTAAAATCACTTACATAATAGAAGTAATTCATTGCTTTTCTATTAAATTTGCGGAGTAAACACATAGAATAAGTATTATTGAGAATGGAGCATAATCCGACGAAGATTCCTTCGCCCCTACTTTCCCTGGTTCCCATACTTGTTTTGGTAGCCCTTTTATTCGTAACAATACGCACGTTCGGCAGCGATGCCCTCAGCGGCGGAAGCCAGATCGTATTGCTTACAGCCACTGCTGTCTGCTGCCTGATCGCCATGGCATACAGTAAAGTGCGCTGGAAAGCGCTGGAACTGGCAATGATCAACAATATCACCGGAGTCGCAACAGCTCTGATCATCTTGCTGATTATCGGTGCCCTGTCGGGAAGCTGGATGATCAGCGGTGTCGTCCCGACCCTGATCTATTACGGGATGCAGATTATCCACCCCAACTTTTTCCTTACGTCCACGTGCATCATCTGCGCAGTCGTTTCAGTCATGACGGGAAGTTCGTGGACGACGATCGCCACCATCGGGATCGCCCTTTTAGGCATCGGGCAGGCACAAGGTTTCTCCGACGGATGGATTGCCGGAGCGATCATATCGGGAGCCTACTTCGGAGATAAGATATCCCCGCTTTCCGACACGACGATTCTTGCCTCATCAGTGACGGACACGCCTCTGTTCAAACATATCCGGTATATGATGATTACAACGGTACCCTCTCTGGTAATCACGCTTATCATCTTTACCGTTGCCGGTCTTTCTCACGAGGCAACGGCAACCGACCAGATCGCACAATATTCGGTAGCGCTCGACCGTACGTTCCATATCACACCCTGGCTTCTGATCGTTCCGGTCGTGACCGGTATTATGATTGCAAAGCGGGTTCCGTCTATCGTCACGCTGTTCATTTCGGCGGCATTAGCCGGACTCTTCGCCTTGATCTTCCAGCCACATCTGTTGCAGGAGATTTCCGGTTTACCGGTACAGGACATGCAATCCAACTTCAAAGGCCTATTGATGACATTCTATGGCAGTACCGGGATCGAGACAGGCAATACGGAACTGAACGACCTGGTTTCCACACGCGGAATGTCGGGTATGCTGAACACCATATGGCTGATCCTTTGTGCCATGTGTTTCGGCGGGGCAATGGCGGCAAGCGGTATGTTAGGAAGCATCACATCTGTGTTCCTGCGCTTCATGAAACGAACGGTCGGACTGGTTGCATCGACGGTTGCATCGGGGCTGTTCCTCAACATTTGTACGGCAGACCAATATATTTCCATCATCCTGACGGGAAATATGTTCAAAGATATTTATGAAAAGAAGGGCTATGAAAGCCGCCTGCTGAGCCGTACGGTGGAAGATTCGGTCACCGTCACTTCCGTACTGATCCCGTGGAACACCTGCGGTATGACACAGGCTACGATCCTCGGGGTCGCGACATTCACCTATCTGCCTTATTGTTTCTTTAATCTAATCAGCCCGTTGATGAGCATCACGGTTGCCGCGCTCGGGTTCAAAATAAAAAGGAAAAATGAAAAAGCAGAAAGTGTCGTTACTGGCTAAGGTCGTCATTGCCATTGCAGCCGGTGTTGTGTTCGGGCAGTTCCTGCCCGGCGGGATCGCCCGCATCTTTGTTACGTTTAATTCTTTGTTTGGAAACTTCCTGTCGTTCTCGATCCCGCTTATCATCTTAGGATTGGTCACGCCGGCCATCGGCGATCTGGGCAAAGGGGCAGGCAAACTGTTAGCGATAACGGCACTGATCGCTTACGGCTCGACTATCTTTTCCGGCTTCTTCACCTATTTCAGCAGCTCGGCCATCTTCCCGCATATCCTTCCGGTCAATGCGGAGCTGACCGCGATGGAGAACCCCGAAGATTTCATGCTGCAACCCTATTTCACGGTTGCCATGCCGCCATTGATGGACGTTATGACAGCCTTGTTACTTTCTTTCACGATCGGGCTCGGCCTTTCCTATATCAACGGGACTACTCTGCGGGATGCGTTCGCCGATTTTCAGAAGATCATTATCAAACTGATCGAGGTGGTAATCATTCCTTTGCTGCCGATCCATATCTTCGGTATCTTCCTGAATATGACGGTGAGCGGACAGGTATTGAGCGTGATTACCATGTTCCTGAAAGTCATCATCGTGATATTCGTTCTGCATGTGTTACTGCTGCTTATCCAGTTCTCCATAGCCGGAGGCGTCAGCGGAAAAAACCCGCTCAAGCTGTTAAAGAATATGCTTCCGGCCTACGCGACAGCCTTAGGGACACAGTCCTCAGCGGCCACGATCCCTGTGACATTAGTACAGGCGGTCAAGAACGGCGTGCGGGAAACAATCGCGATTTTCGTGGTTCCACTCTGCGCCACAATCCACCTGTCCGGCAGTACGATGAAGATTACGGCCTGCGCAATGGCCATCATGTATATGTCGGGCGAGCCGGTCACATTCACAGCACTGGCCGGTTTCATCATGATGTTAGGCGTGACGATGGTTGCCGCTCCGGGCGTTCCGGGCGGGGCTATCATGGCGGCACTTGGTCTGCTGCAGAGTATGTTAGGATTCAATGAGACACTTCAAGCCCTGATGATTGCCCTCTATATCGCGATGGACAGCTTCGGCACCGCCTGCAACGTAACAGGTGACGGGGCGATCGCCATCGTTGTGGATAAAATAGCCGGCGAACCGTCTGCCAACTAAAGATCGCACAGCCTTTCCACCCCTTTTTCCCTCATCATGGTTGCGGCGATATGGGCGCAGGCATAAGCGTCCGCCATCGCATGGTGATGATAAGTCAGATCGTATCCGCAATGGGCGGCAACGGTCTGGAGTTGATGGTTGACCAGGAAAGGATACATCCGCCGGGACAGGCGGCAGGTGCAATAAAACTGATATTTGGGATAGGCCAGGTCGTAGGCAAGATGGGCGGCTTTCAAGCAACCCTCGTCGAACGGGCTGTTATGGGCCACCAACGGAATATCCTGCAACTTGGCGGCGATACCGGCCCAGACTTCTTCAAAGTCGGGCGCATCGAACGTGTCCTGCATCGTAATACCATGCACGGCTGTCGTCCACCGGGTATAAAAATTCGGAGTAGGACGGACAAGGCTATAGATCGAGTCTATAACCTTGTTGTCCTCTACAATAGCGATGCCTACACTGCATATGCTGCTGCGCTGGTTGTTGGCTGTTTCAAAATCGATTGCTGCGAATCTCTCCATTTGACATTAATAAGTTTAGATTCAGAATATTTGTTTCAGGGGCGAGGCTCTACCATATAATCTTTCTCCCACATCTCATAACGTGCTGCCATTTCCTTCACCTTTTCGGGATATTGTGCGGACAGGTCATGCATTTCGCTGCGGTCGTTATTCAAATCATACAGTTCCCAAGCCTTTTTGGCGTTAGGCCATACAATCTTCCAGCCGGAGGCATCGATCAGCGCCTTTTCGTTGAAATGTTCGAAGCAAAGTTCGCGGTGCCCATCGCGCACACCGGTCCGGAAGACCGGAAGCAGGCTCTTTCCTGCCAGCGGGAGAATTTTATTTCCATGATATTCTGCCGGATATTGGGTTCCCGATATATCCAGGCAGGTTGCCATAACATCAATCACATGCCCCATCTGCGTATTAATAGAGCCTTTCGGTTGCTTGATGCCTTTCGGCCAACAGGCGATCATCGGGGTGCAAATGCCGCCTTCATACGACATCGCTTTCCAGTAACGGAAAGGCGTATTGGCTGCATTCGCCCAACGGGCACCGACTGAAGCATACGTAGTTTCCGGGCCGGGCATCACCTCTTTCTTGCGCGGATAAACGATCTTTTCGCCTTTGCGGGTTTCCGCCGGACGATCGTTCTCGCCTTCCGAATAGAGTTGGCAGTCTTCGTTGCTGCAACCGTTGTCGGACATGAAAAGGATCAGGGTGTTATCCAGCTGGCCGGTCTCTTCGAGGGCTTTTATCACCCGTCCTATCTCCTGGTCCATCCGGTCGACCATGGCAGCATGGACGGCCATCGCACGGGCATCCCATTCTTTATCGGGATTTTCATCCCAGGAATCGGAGAACTGGCGCGGGGAGAGGAAATCGTCGGCATCGCCGAAAAGCTTCATCTTTTTCATACGCTCGTAGCGGGCTTCACGGATCGCCTGCCAGCCGCATTTGTAGGTATCCTCGTACTTCTTGATATCTTCCGGCAGGGCATGCAACGGCCAATGCGGACAGTGGAAGGCCAGATACATAAAGAAAGGATTGTCCGAAGCGGCATACTTGTTTACATAAGCGACAGCCGTATCCGCCAGTGCGATCGTACTGTAGTAATCGTCGGGGACAGTATCCACCGGCTTGTCGCCACTGACCAGGCTGAAAGGGTCGAAATAATCGACCACGCCATAGATCGTGCCGTAACAATCCTTGAATCCGCGGTTCAGCGGGTAATTGTCTTTCGGGGCAAACTCATCGTGGTGCACCTGATGGGCCAGCCATTGCCGCTGGTCGGGGCGAAGGGGCGTTTCGGCCACATGCCATTTGCCGACCCAGGCGGTGTTATAGCCGGCACTGCCGAGCGCTTCGGCTATGGTTACGCCGTTGTGCGTCATCGTCCCCCGGTAGCCGGGTTTGTGGTCGTCGAACGTCATGCGCCCGATGCCGGCCTGATGCTGATACAAACCGGTCAAGAGTGATGCGCGTGTCGGACAACTGCGGCTGGTATTGTAGAAATGAGTGAAACGCAATCCGTTTTCGGCCAGCTTATTCAAATTAGGAGTCTGAATCTCCCCACCGTAACAACCGATGTCGGAGAAGCCGAGGTCGTCTGCCAAAATCACCAGAATATTGGGGCGGCTATCCTTTTGCGCCTGCAAAGAAGGCGCAAAAGAAGCCAAAAGGCCTAAAGAAGTGAAACTTAAAACACGTTTGTCCATATTGATCTATTTTTATTTACTGAAATCTCTCGGAGCCGGAATTCCGGGAAGAGGCTTGCGGTTCTGGAGTTCTTTCATCACCTCTTCGATGGCCCGGTTCAACTGTTGGTCTTCACCGTTCCATTCCTTGATCGGGTCGTTATCAATCAGAATGTCAGGATCGACACCGTGGTTCTCGACAATCCAGCTGCCGGTCTTCGGATCATAGCTGGTGAAGAAAGGCACACGGATATCCGTTCCATCCATATAAGGCAGGGAACCGCTGATACCGATAATACCTCCCCAGGTACGCGTTCCGATCAGTTTGCCCAGTCCCAAAGCATGGAAGCCCCAGGGGAAGAGGTCGCCGTCGGAAGCCGAATATTTATTGATCAGACAGACTTTCGGGCCGACCTGTACGGCATCGGGCACTGTTCCGACGCGAGCAGAACCCCGGCGCATTGTCAGACGGTACGGCTCACGGGAGAGGCGTTCGAGAATCATCGGCGAGACGTTACCGCCACCATTCGCACGGTCATCGATAATCAGCCCTTCCTTATCCAACTGCGGATAGAAATAGCGGGAAAATTCGTTCAATCCTTCCGGTCCCATGTCCGGGATATAGATGTAACCGATCTTGCCGTTCGAGGCTTTATCAACTTTCTTTATATTGTCTTGTACCCAGTTATAATGATACAAAGAGTATTCTTCTGCAAGCGGGCTGATCACGATCTTGCGGGCACCGGCCAATTGCGGTTTGCTATTGAGCGAGATTTCAGTCGGCACATCCGCCTTGCCGACCAGCAAGGAATACATATCCTTCACACTGTTTGTCGGTACACCGTCGATTGCAACGATAAACTCACCGGCCTTTGCCTCGATACCCGGTTCGGTCAGCGGAGAACGAAGTTCCTTGCTCCAGGATGCCCCCGGCAAGATCTTTTCCAGACGGAAGAAGCCACTTTTATCACGCGATATCTCTGCCCCCAACAAACCGGTTTTCACCCGTTCGGGGCGTTCCGTTTCGCCCGGATTCACATAAGCGTGGCCACTGCAAAGCTCGCCGATCATCTCACCGATGATATAGTTCAGATCCAAACGGGTCTTTGCATAGGGAAGCAATACGGAATATTTAGTCTTGACAGCTTTCCAGTCCACACCATGCATATTTTCGAGATAGAAGCCATCCCGGTAAGCACGCCATGCTTCATCGAATATCTGTGCCCATTCCTGCGGATAATCGACTGTGATTTTCATATTCGACAGGTTGACGGGTTCACTCAGGTCTGCCTTACCGGAAGGAATATCCGTCACATAAAGCGTACCGTTCTTAAAGAAAACAGCCTTTTTGCTACCAGGCTCCACACCCATCGAAGCGCCGTCGGCAACAACTTCTTCTTTCTGTTTTTTCAGGTCAAAGACTTTCGTTCCGCCACGGCTTCCGTAATAAACTTTGTTGCCATCCGAATAGAAATTTCCATAATAGGAAGGATTCACCGGAAGTTTTATGATACGGTCCGTGATACCGTCAAAATCGATCTTGACTGTCGCAGTGGTGGCTTCTTCTTTCTTTGGCTCATCCTTTTTCTTCGCTGTTTCTTCTTTCTCAACAGCCACCTCGGCATCCTTTTCCATAAAAGGAGAAGGCGTATCTTTCGACAACAGCGCAAGATAGACACCATACATGTTATTATAGACATGATTCCATTCCAACGATCCGTATGTCGGATTGAAATCGCGTGCTGAAGCGAAAATCAGGTATTTGCCATCCGTGCTGAATGCCGGAGAAGAGGAGTTATACCATTTATCCGTCACCGGATATTCCTTCTTGCCGGCAATGTCATATACATATACGATGCTGTAATCATTATCGGCCGTACGGGTATAAGTCAACCAGTTGTTATCGGGTGAGAAGGTAACGCCGCGGGGTTCGCCCATCGGGTCCTGCAACAAAGTCGTCACTTGTTTGGAAGCGACATCCAACAAGTTCACACGGTTCTTACGATCCGTATAAACAATCTTTTTGGCATCCGGACTCCATTCGAAACCACGAATATAAGTGTCGTTATTCTTCGTCAACCGGATCGGTTCGCCTCCGGCAGCTTCCTGCATATAAAGTTCCGTTTCACCGGTTGCATCGGAGATATAAACGATATATTTACCATCGGGCGACCATTGTGCATCCCGGTCATGCGCTCCCGGCGAGCGGGTGATATTCTTCGTCACTCCTTTGTCGGCCGGCAGATTAAACACTTCTCCCCGGGCTGTCACAACCAGGCGTTCGCCATCAGGAGAAAGGCTTGCTTCCGTAATATAATCGGCTCCGTTTTTGATCTCGCTGCGGGCGTAAACATTATCGGAAGTCAGCGTTATATTAACCTTTTCCGGTTTCTTGGCCGTAGCATCCATCTTATAAATATAACCGCCATTCTCGAAGACAATGGTGTTACCGTTCGCACTCGGGAACTTCACGTCGTATTCGGTAAAGTTTGTGACCTTCCCGGTTTGTTTGGTCTTCGTGTTGTAGACAAAGATGTTCATCGTCCGGTCACGGTCGGAGATATAGAAGATTTCATCTCCGATCCACATCGGGATAATATCCTGGGCCGGATTATTCGTAATATTTTCTACTGTCTTCTTTTCAGGATTATAGATCCACACATCGTCGGCCATACCGCCTTTGTAGTATTTCCAGGTACGGAACTCACGCATGACGCGGTTATAAGCCAATTGCTTGCCATCGGGAGAATAACTGCAAAAGCCTCCTTCGGGAAGTGGAATCACATCGGACAAGCCTCCCTCCTTATCGACAGTAAAGAGCTTTCCTGTGAATCCGTCGCCGATACGGTTCCGGTACACGATCCGGCTACCGTCAGGCGTCCAGTTCATCACAATGTTATTCGGGCCCATGCGGTCGCCCAAATCATCACGGCTATTAGTGGCCGTATAGGTCACACGCAACGGTTCTCCACCGGTTGCCGGCATGGTGTACACCTCCGTGTTACCATCATATTGACCGGTAAACGCAATCGTTTTGCCATCTGGGGAAAAACGGGGAAACATCTCATATCCCACATGCGAAGTCAGGCGTTGTGCTTCGCCACCTGTAGCCGGGACCTTGTAAAGGTCGCCTGCATACGAGAAAACAATCTCATTGCCGTTCGTAGCCGGGAAACGCAACAGACGTGCTTCGTCAGCCGCCATCAATAACGACGGGGCGCCGGCCAGAACTAATAAAGAAAAGATAAGTTTCTTTTTCATACCTACTATCGTTTAGTCTACCGACAAAGGTAAAAAAAGTAATGCTCAAAATATATTCCTGCGCAGATATTCCTTTATTTTCCACCACAATAATTGGCATTTACCGACGAAATTTGACCAAGCAGATAACACTTTCCCCTCCCGTTCATAAAAATCAGGATCACAAACCAATATACATTGCCGGTCCATACTCGAATCGGAGAACAAATAAAAACGGCCATTCTTTAATAAAATACCCAAAGTCCCATCCTTCCGGATAAAACTAATAATATCCGAGAAATTTACTGCGCCGAATATGGAAAAAGAGAACGATGACTCTTGAAACTCTACATGATGCAAAACGACATAAGGACGTAATTGCCAAAAAAGTTCCGTAATATTGGCAGGCTCAAGCTTTTTCAAAAGAAACTGCACCCATTGTTCTTGGAGGCATGCAATAGATAAAGGCAATTCCATTATTTGCATAGGTTCTATCTGAAATAATCCCATATAGCCTCCAACAATTCCCCTATTGGATGGTTATATAAAGAAACGTGGGAATTAACGACATACACTTGACAAGGTACCTCGAGACCTGTAACTAGCTGTATATGATAATTACCCACGTTTTTATCTTGGATACACGAATGCACTTACACTCGTCTGTGTATAACAAGAAATAACGTGAACTAAATTCACATACTATCTGCTAGTTCTTCTGAAATTTCGAGGTTTCAATCAAGAGACAATATATAAACTTTGTGTTCACCGACAAAGTTGTACTGACGATAACACTTTACCGTTTTTACTGTACGCAACAAAGATAAACAGAAGATTTAATAAATTCATATATCTCTTCGTTTTTTTCCAGAAAAGCCTGGTTATAAGCCAAAAAAAAGCCGGCTACAAATGGAATATTATCTATTCCATCGTAACCGGCCATCCTTGATTAATACCTATTATCCTATATCGATTAAATCAAAATATAAGCATTAATAATAACCTTCATTCTGCTCTTCACTGATCTCACCCACCGGATTCAGGCGGTCGATATGCTTCTGCGGAATCGGACGAAGTTTATGATAGGGTTTGATATAGAGAGCATCCGGATTATATCTCTTCACCCAATCGTACAAAAGTTCGCAACGGTTCAAATCTTCCCAACGATTGATCTCACCCAGCAATTCACGGCCACGTTCATCCAGCATGAAAGCGACAAAATCACCTTGCAGATCAGCCGGAGTCACCTTCAACGCGTCATAAGTGCTCTGCGTATTATTTGTCCCGCCTTCAAACAGCCAGATCTGCTGGTCTTTCTGTTCGCCTTCTGCCCAAGCGGCACGCTTACGGACTACATTGATATATTCGGCAGCCTTGTCAAAATTGCCTTTACGACCGGCAGCTTCGGCAGCCAACAGGTAAGTTTCCGCCAAACGCATACGAACCCATTCGCGACCACCTTTTTCTTCACCGATGGAGGTACGATTATTATCCAGCCATTTCACTAAAGCCGGAAAATACCGGATAGAATGCATTTCACGCGGGAAATAAGTATAGTTATAATTGGCACGGAACTTACGCATCTCATTGCTGTTCGGATCCAATCCGGTCTTTTGCATCGTATAATAAATAGCCGTATCGCCAAGATGGAATTTCAGATCGCCGGCAACCTGACCTTTAGCCGGGTCCGGAGTGAAATAGACCGTACCGTCAAAAGAAAGCGGTTCCCACTTCGGTAATGTTTTCTCATTGTTTGCATAATAAACCCATTTGAAGCTCTTATAGAAACGGGAGTCGTGCAAATGGTCAAACAATTCTTCCATCGTTTTCTTCGTTGCGACATGGCGACGGTACGGACGTCCATTCTCTATATCACGCAACATACCCGGTTGGTCTTCATACCAGGATAACCAGAAAAGATGCTGCTTATTTCCGTCATTCCCGTTAAACAACGGGTTTGTCGTAAACTGTACTGCAAATATAACTTCAGAGTTTCCCTGGTTCTTAAGATCCCACAAAGAAGAGAAATTGTCCATCAACTGATAAGCGCCACTGTTGATTACTTTTTCAGCGTAATACAACGTACTGTCCATATCCGTCGATTGCTGTCCGCGTGCGTCCGCGATTGCACTGCCACGTGTCAGGTAGACCTTTGCCAGTAGATGAGAAGCCGAATAGCAGGTTGCACGTCCTTTGTTGGCTACTTTATCAGGTAGAGCCTCTGCCGCATTACGCAGGTCACTGATAATCTGTTTATATACATCTGCGACTGATGCCCGCTTGAAATCCGTACGAATATCGAAACTGCCTTCGGTTACCAAAGGAATACGTCCGAAATGCTGAACCAGATCGAAATACAGAAATGCGCGGATAAACTGCATTTCAGCATAACCCTTGCTCTTCACGCTTTCCGACAGGGATGATTCCATAATTTTCTGCATGGCAATATTCGCATCACTGATTCCTTTATAGTGGTTTGCCCACAGGTCGTATAAAATATCCACATCCGGATTCAGCTGCGTAGCGTATTTGTTGAACGATTCGCGATAGACGCCATCTTCACCTTCCGTAAAGAGGTCCGTACCCAACTCATTCAAGACATTATAGCGTTCACCACCTACGCCCCAACGCAGGAAACCGTATGCCGCGATAATAGCCGCATCGACGCCAGCCTCCGTTTCATAATAGTCGTAAGACATTACCGGAGCATCGTCTTCACTCAGCCAACTGCTACAACTGGAAGTTGTAAGCATCAGGCCTGCCAACATATAGCAATATATAGATTTCATTTTCATTCTTTTTTTATCAGATTAATTACAAAGTCAGATTAACACCAAAGATCCAGGAACTTACGCTCGGCGTTCCGTAACCGCTACCACCCGTTTCAGGATTACCGGCCGCATTCATCTTAGATGCTTCCGGGTCGATACCTGAATAGCTTGTGAATACAAACGGATTCTGGGCGGTAAAGTAGAAACGAAGTTTCTCAGCCATGAACTTCTTGGATATATTCTTCGGCAGCGTATAACCCAAAGTCATCGTCCTGATACGCAAATAGTCTGCCTTTTCGTAATACGTAGAGGCAATATATACCGGACGTTCTTCGTCGACACTCGGACGTGGGTATGCGTTAGTCGGATTGTTCGGAGTCCAATAATCAACCTTCAGGCCACCGTTACGGCCGCAGTGTTCCAATGCATACGTATCGTTGTAAAGCATTGCACCGAAACTTGCATACAGGAAGACAGACAGATCGAAACCTTTATAGTTGAAAGTATTCACCATGCTGGCAATCAGTTTCGGACGCGGATTACCCAAGATTTGCTTATCTTCATCCGTAATCTTATGGTCGCCATTCACATCCTGGAGTTTAATGTCGCCCGGTTTAATAGCAGTACCGTTGGCGGCATACTTTGCCATCTCAGCCTGATCTTCCGGAGTGTCCTGCCAGATACCGATTTTCTTATAATCGTAATGAACATTAATCGGTTGGCCGATAAACCATTTGCTACCGACATCATCGAGCTTGCCGTTATACAGCTCTACAATTTCTTCCTTGTTGGAAGACAGCATCAAATCCGTAGTCCACTGGAAATCTTTTGTATCGATGTTCAGCGTATTCAAAGAAACTTCAATACCCTTGTTACGAGTCTTGCCGACATTTGACAAAACTTCAGGGAATCCGGACACAACCGGCAACTGACGTTTCAACAGCAAGTCATGTGTATTCTGCAAATACAAATCGATCGTACCATTGATACGGCCTCTCAAGAAACCGAAGTCGACACCTAAATTCCACTGGTCGGTCGTTTCCCATGTCAGCAAGTTGTTTGCCATTACATTAGGAGCATATCCGATTGTTTCAGTCGAGCCATTGTCGAACGGATATTTCACGATACCCAGACTACCTCTGGTCTGATAAGGTTCTACAGCCGAGTTACCGGTCTTACCGAAACCGATTCTCAGTTTCAGGTTATCCATCCAATCGGCCTTTTCCATAAAGGATTCATCACTGATACGCCATGCCAGAGCAGCAGAAGGGAAAAGCACCCACTTGTGACCGTCGGCCAAACGGGAAGAACCATCGTAACGGGCAGAGACTGTCAGCAGGTAACGGCCTAAATAGTTATAATTGATACGTCCCATGAAAGAAGCCATATTCCATTTCACCATACTACTACCGATATTGTTAATCAGCAACGCGGAAGAAACATCATAATATTTCAGGACATCGGAAGGCAGATTTTCAACTCCGATCTTATTGGTTTCTTTCTGGTCTTCCTGGACAGACTGCAGTAAGGTTACGCCCAAAGTATGTTTATCGTTGAACGTCTTATCATAGAACAACATATTTTCCAATGTAAACATGGTGTACTTTTCGGTTGCATTTGACGCAGAAGAAGTACTGCATGCACGGTTGGAAGTACGGGCAGAATAAAATTCGTAGTCCTGCACGGTGCGGGAATCGATACCCAAGTTCGAACGGAACTTCAAACCGTCTACCGGCAACTTGACATCCAAGAAATAGCTTCCTAAATAGCGAGTTGTTTTCAACGGATGGCTCACGGCTCCGGGCTCGAGGTTCATCAACGGGTTGTACACATTATAAGTACCCGGCATTTCGATCAGCTTTCCATCATCGTCGCGCAATGTTGCCAACGGGCTCAAACGCCAGCTTCCGGCCAAGCCGCTACCACGATTCTGGACAGAGCGTGAATACTGTGTCTGCGCACCGATCTTCACATATTTATTGATTTCATGGTTCAGATTCAAACGGATCGAATAACGTTCATAATCTTCATCCTTAAAAAGACCGTTATTCTTGTTGTAAGTGGCTGATGCCAGGAAGTTCGTGCGGTCGCCACCACCACGGATACTCAACTGATGGTCAGTGATCATACCTGTACGTGTAACCTCATCCATATAGCTCGTAGAGCGTACACGGGAAGGATCGTAAACGCCATTTTCACCCCAGCCCATCATCACAGACTCCATAATCGTCGCATCGCGGGTGAATCCCGGGCAAATCAAGTCCTGATCCCTGGAAGGAACATCCGAATTGTAACGAATGGAAGAGTTGCTCGTATTCCGGTAAGACTCACGGGTATATTCCGCATATTCGGCACCGGTCCACAGATCCAGTTCATTCAGGATCGTCTGTGCTCCGACATACCCGTTATAGTCAATCTGAGTCTTACCTGATTTACCCTGCTTAGTTGTGATCAGGATAACACCATTTGCACCACGAGCACCATAGATCGCAGTTGCCGATGCATCTTTCAGCACTTCCATAGATTCGATATCAGCCGGGCTGATTTCTCCCATACCGCCGGTAACGGGCACACCGTCAATCACATACAACGGATCATTGCTGGCCGTAATGGAACGTTTACCACGAATCATCACGCTCGGCGTCGCTCCCGGAGACCAGTTGGAATTGGAAACCACGACACCCGGAATACGTCCTTGCAAAGCTTCCGAAGCCGTAGAAGTCGGGACTGCCGTAATTTTAGATGCACTAACGGAAGCGACAGCTCCGGTCAAGTCTCTTTTCTTTACCGTACCGTAACCGACCACAACAACCTCTTCCAGGCCTTGTGCATCTTCCTTCAACAAGACATCGACCTTGTTGCTGCCGGACACTTTAATGTCCACCGGAAGAAAGCCGATATAAGAAACTGCCAGCAAATCGCCGGGAGCGGCACTGATCGAGAAATTACCGTCCATGTCGGTAATCGTCCCGTTGGTCGTACCTTTCACAACAATGTTTGCACCGGCAACCGGGAATCCCGATTCGTCGACAACCACACCCGTGATTGTTTTGGCCGGCTGGCCGGAGGATTTAGCTTTACCCGCAGCCTTGACAATCACAATTGTCTTGTTGCTGACTTTGTAGGAAAGCCCTTGTTTATCCAACACCTGGGTCAACACATCCTTTAAAGGACGGTTGGATGCGGAAACTACGACATCGGGGGTTTCACTTAGGATAACATCCCGATAAACCACTGAAAAAGAAGTTTGAGTTTCAATCTTATTGAAAAACTCTTTCAACGTGACATTCTGCAAATTCATCGAAACTTTTTGCGAAATGTCCTGCGCATACATTGTAGAACAGAAGAAAAGGAGTACAATACTCCAAAACACTTGCTTCATGATTGTATAAGTTAGACTTAAGTTTATAATAAAACTATTAAACAATTGATTTTAAAAACACTCTCTTTTACTACTACTTGTTTCATCTCATAGGACTTTTTGTTATTAATGTTTATTAGACTTATTGATTGTTATATTGCTTCCTGTGATTTCATAATTAAACCCATATTGTATCTTCAACGCTTCCATTACGTAGGGAAGCTGTTCATTCTTAAACGAACCGGAAATCCGGTCGTTTAAGATCTCGGGGCAGAGCAGGTTAATCTTAACGCCGTACCAACGCTCGATCTTATGGAAGACCGAACCGAGTTTTTCCGATTCGAAGACCAGGTGGTTTTGTGTCCAGGCCGTTTCTTTCACATTGTCCGTACGATGAAAACTGATCTTCCGGTTGTTTTTGGAATAGATGGCTTTCTGGGATGGCTTCAGGATAAAAGACTCGGCCGGAGATCGGGAATCGTAAAGGCGGATGGAACCCTCTACCAAAGAGGTTTCAACCAAATCGCAATCCCGGTATGAGCAGACGTTAAAGCTCGTTCCTAAAACCTCGATATTTAGATCTCCGACCTGCACTACAAAAGGATGGTCCTTATCTTTCGAAACGTGGAAATAAGCCTCCCCTTCCAAATGAGTCACACGCTTACCATTCATATAAGTATAGGATAAAGAGCTCTCGGAATTGAGTTTGACAGAACTTTTGTCCGGCAAAGTCAGCTGCACTTTATTACCTGCCGGAACTTCAGCGAGGAAAGGCGCCTCTGCTCCCAATTGTTTCTGCAAAAGAGCAAAATTCCAGACGGAAACAGCCAGCACAGCTACGACGGCCGCCGCTACGGCGACACGAGACCAGCGGATTGACTGGTTATCCTTCAGTAGATTTATTTCTTTACGAAGTCTCCGGTGAATTTCCCGCTTACGGCTGGCATCCATCACCGGATAGTCGTTATTCTCATTCCAATGCGCTTCCATCCTTCCGGACAGTTCGTTATCCGGAAGGTGATTCAAGGACTCCTTGAAGTCCCTGAAAGCCTTCAGATCGGTCTTTCCGTTTAAGAATTGAGAATATAATTTATTAAATAAATCGGTCATAATTTATCGATTGTTTATAGTTACACGAAGAAGTACTCAAATAGTACCAGGCGTTTTTATATGTTCTAAAGCATATCTTTTATCTCCCGTCAAAAAAGTTTCACCACCGCACACAACTTGAAACTAAAGTTTCAACTATTTTCCCTGCTTGAAACAAAAGTTTCACCGTCATGGAACTTTTGTTTCATCAGCAAAGAACTAAAGTTCCATGCCGTGAAACTAAATGAAGAGTGCAAAGAGGAAATTGTATTTCCGCAGTTCCTCACGCAGGACCTTCAGGGCGGCGGATAAATGGTTCTTGACAGTCTGTTCGGACAGCTCCGAGAGGGCGGCTATTTCGGCGTTACTCATTCCCTCCTCGCGGCTCAGCTCAAAGATATTCCGTTGGGCAGGCGTCAGTTTTTGTTTGGCGATTGCTAATTTTTCAAGGAAATCATCATAATATATTTTCTCAACTGAAGTGTTATCCAACAAGTTCTCATCCTCACAGAAGCGGATATAATCTTCAAATTCAGGGCGATTGATTTGCCGGCGGAAAGCATCTATCACATGGTTTTTCGCGATGGTGAACAACATGGATTTGAAGGAACCTTCTACAGACAAAGAGGCACGTATGTTCCAAAGTTTGAGGAATGTCTCCTGCACGATGTCTTCTGCCTGCACCGCTGATTTTGTATGTAGCAGGGCAAATCCATACAAAGAGTCGGCATACATATTATATAATGTATCGAATGCCTCATATGACCCTTTCCGAAGTTTTTTTATAGTATCGCTATGTATGGATGTTTCGTGCATATTGTACCGTCTGCTCCGCTTTTAAGACTGTAAAGATAGAAATAAACTACTAAACGATTACTATTGAGCTTATTTATATCTTTTTTTACAATAATACCGTATCTTTACACCCATTAAAAAAACACGAAGTATGAAATCTTTATTAATCCTGACCTCAGCACTACTATTTACTACCAATGTGCTGGCCGAAAATGATCCGTTATGGATGCGTTATCCGGCTATTTCTCCGAACGGTGAAATGATAGCCTTTACCTACAAAGGCGACATTTACACAGTTCCGGCAAATGGTGGCAAAGCTACCCAGTTGACAACCCATCCGGCTCACGACACACGCCCGGTCTGGTCGCCCGACGGCAACAAGATCGCGTTTGCATCGGACCGCAACGGAAATTTCGACATCTTTGTGGTGGATAAGGAAGGAGGAACGCCGAAACAGCTGACTACGCACTCTGCAAACGAATATCCGGAGACGTTCAGCGATGCCAATCACATCCTCTACTCAGCTGCCATCCAGCAGGATGCCAAAGACAGCCAGTTCCCGTCCGGACAGTTTCCGCAGATTTACCGGATCAGCCTGGACGGCGGTCGCCCGGAACTCTACTCATCTCTCGCCATGGAAAGCCTGTCACTGAATAAACAAGGCGACAAACTGCTTTATCAAGACAAAAAAGGATATGAAGATCCCTGGCGCAAGCACCACCAGTCGTCTATCACACGCGACATCTGGCTGTGCACGCTCGGACAGGATCGTTCCTTCAAAAAGATTACGACTTTCCGCGGGGAAGACCGCAACCCGGTATGGACAGCGGACGGCTCCGGATTCTACTACCTGAGCGAAGAAAAAGGAAGTTTCAACATATTCAAAAACGACCTGACGGGTAAAAACAGCCGCCAGATCACAACCTACACGACTCATCCCGTCCGTTTCCTGACTTCGGACAACAACGGTAACCTGTGCTACGGATATGACGGCGAAATCTATACCGTAAAAGAGGGAGCACAGCCGAAGAAGATCGATGTCCGCATCGTTTCCGATAAAGTAGAAAACGACCTGATCCACCAGCTCAAGACAAGCGGCGCGACCGACATTGCCGTTTCGCCGAGCGGGAAAGAGGTTGCCTTCATCGTCCGCGGCGACGTGTATGTGACTTCCGTCGATTACGAAACAACCAAACAGATCACCAACACCCCGCAGCAGGAACGCGACCTGGATTTCAGTCCTGACGGCCGTTCACTGGTTTACTCTGCCGAAAGGGAAGGAACTTGGGGAGTCTATCAAAGCAGCCTCGTACGCAAAGACGACAAATATTTCACGTATGCGCAGGAGTTGAAAGAAGAACCGTTGGTGGTAACGGGCCAGACCTCTTTCCAACCGATGTATTCGCCGGACGGGAAAGAGGTTGCTTTCCTCGAAAACCGTACGACCTTGCGTGTTATCAACCTGAAGAGCAAACAGATTCGTACCGTTCTGGACGGCAAATACAACTATTCTTATTCCGATGGTGACCAGTATTACCAATGGTCGCCCGATAGCAAATGGTTCCTTGCCAAATACATCGACATCGGCGGCTGGAACAATACGGACATCGTGCTCGTTAAAGCCGACGGCAGCGGTGAAATGACAAACCTGACCGAAAGCGGTTACTCCGACAACAATGCCAAATGGGTGTTGGATGGAAAAGCCATGATCTGGTCGTCCGACCGTGCCGGTTTCCGCAGTCATGGCAGCTGGGGAGCGGAAGACGATATCTATATCATGTTCTTCGACGCCGAAGCATACGACAAATTCCGTCTTTCCAAGGAGGAACAGGCTTTGCTTGACGACGAAAAGGACAAGAAAGACGAAGATAAAGACAAAGACGCAAAAGACAAAGACAAGAGCAAAGACAGCAAAAAAGATAAGGATAAAGACGCCGACAAGAAAAAGGACGACAAAGACAAACCGGTCGAGCCGCTCAAATTCGACCTGGCAAACCGCAAGGACCGCGTTATGCGCCTGACGGTCAATTCGTCATTCTTAGGCGATGCCGTCCTGACTCCGAAAGGCGACAAACTGTATTACTGCGCCGCTTTCGAAGACGGTTACGATCTGTGGGAACATAACTTCAAGGAAAACACAACCAAACTGCTGATCAAAGGTGTCGGTGGCGGCACGATGTTCTCCGACAAGAAAGGCGAAAACATCTTCCTCATATCGAGAGGCCAGTTGAAGAAAATCGAAATCAAAGACAGCAAGACGAAGCCGATCGCATTCAAAGCCGAATTTGCTTATCGCGCGGCCAAAGAGCGCGAATATATCTTCCACCACACTTGGCGTCAGGTATTGGAGAAGTTCTACGATCCGGCAATCCACGGCATCGACTGGGCGGGATATGAAAAAGCGTATGAAAAGTTCCTTCCGCACATCAACAACAACTATGACTTTGCAGAAATGCTTTCCGAAATGCTGGGCGAGCTGAACGGCTCCCATACAGGCGCACGCTATTACTCATCATCCTCTGCCCCGGCAACAGCCAGCTTAGGTGCTTTCTACGACAACAGCTATACGGGCGACGGATTGAAGATCATGGAAATCATAGCGAAAGGTCCGTTGACACAAGCCGATACCAAAATCAAACCGGGCTGTATCATCGAGAAGATCGACGGCACAAGCATCAAGGGCGGCGAAGATTATTATCCGTTGTTGAACGGAAAAGCGGGCAAGAAAATCTTATTGTCCGTCTATAATCCGGCAACCAAAGAGCATTTCGAGGAACAGGTGAAACCGATCACTTACGGCGCACAGTCCAACCTGCTATACAAACGTTGGGTGGAACAGAAACGCCAGATGGTCGACAAGCTGTCAAACGGCAAAATCGGTTATGTGCACATACAAGGCATGAACAGCCCGAGTTTCCGCGAAACATATTCCGAATTGTTAGGCCGTTGCCGTAACAAAGAAGCTGTAATCGTCGACACACGCCACAATGGCGGCGGCTGGTTGCATGAAGACCTGGCAATCCTGCTGAGCGGGGAAGTTTATGCCAAGTTCACTCCGCGCGGACAGTTCATCGGTAACGACCCGTTCAACCGTTGGACCAAACCGTCGTGCGTATTGATGTGCGAAGACAACTATTCCAACGCACATGGTTTCCCCTGGACTTACAAGACTTTGAAGATCGGCAAACTGATTGGCGCACCGGTGCCGGGAACAATGACTGCCGTCTGGTGGGAATCACAAATCGACCCGACGATCGTCTTCGGTATCCCGCAGGTCGGCATGCAAGATATGCAAGGCCGCTACCTCGAGAACCAGGAGCTCGAACCGGACATCGAAGTCTACAACTCTCCTGAATCCCAACTGAAAGGCGAAGACCGCCAGTTGGAAGAAGCAGTGAAAGAGATGCTGAAAGAAGTAGGCAGCAAATAACAAATGAGAAAGGGATGTTCTTGACAGAACATCCCTTTCTTGTCTTAAAACTTTCCCCGGCTACATTGTTTTATCAGCAGGAAAATCATATCTTTGTATTATTCAGAATCCTAAAGACCATTCGATCATGAGCAAGGTTTATCCAGTTGGAATACAGAACTTCGAAAAGATTCGCAAAGACGATTTTTTTTATATTGATAAAACAGCCTTGGTTTATCAATTGGTTAAAAACGGCAACTACTATTTCCTCAGCCGCCCGCGCCGCTTTGGAAAGAGCTTGCTGATCTCCACGCTCGAAGCCTATTTTGAAGGGAAACGCGAACTCTTCGAAGGACTTGCCATTGAAAAACTGGAAAAGGACTGGGTGAAGCGCCCCGTCTTACATTTGGATCTCAACACAGAAAAATATGAAACGCCGGAAAGTATAGAGAATATATTAAATGATACGCTTTGCCAATGGGAAAAGATCTATGGTACAGAACCTTCGGAAACATCTCTCCCGCTCCGTTTCAAAGGGATTATCCGGCGGGCTAATGAGAAGACGGGACACCGCGTTGCTATCCTCGTAGATGAATATGACAAACCGATGTTGCAAGCTATTGGTAATGAAGAGCTGCAACGATCTTTCCGCAGCACTCTGCAAGCCTTTTACAGCGTAATCAAGACAATGGACGGCTACATCAAATTCGCCCTTCTGACAGGCGTTACCAAGTTTGGCAAGATCAGCGTGTTCAGCGCATTAAACAATTTGATGGACCTGTCGATGTGGAACGATTATGTCGCCCTGTGCGGTATTACCGAGCAGGAATTACGTGACAATTTCAAAGAAGGTATTGAAGAATTGGCCAAGGCGCAACGTATGACTTACGAGGAAACATGCGCCGTACTGAAAGAGAACTACGACGGTTATCACTTCACGGAAGACAGCATCGGCATATACAATCCATTCAGCCTGTTAAACACTTTTGCCAAGCGCAAGTTCGGAAACTACTGGTTTGAAACAGGAACACCCACTTATCTGGTCGAATTGCTAAAGATGCACGACTATGATCTGCACGAGATGGCTCATGTGGAAACAGATGAAGATACCTTGAACAGTGTCGATTCGTCCTCCACAAACCCGATCCCCGTCATTTATCAAAGCGGATATCTGACAATCAAAGAATACGACCAACGTTTCGGCACTTATCGCTTGGGCTTTCCCAACCGTGAAGTAGAAGAGGGGTTTATGAAATTCCTCCTCCCTTTCTATGCCAATATAACAAAAGTCGACACCACTTTCAACATACAGAAATTCGTTCGTGAAATCGAAAGCGGCGATTACGACTCTTTCTTCCGTCGCCTGCAAAGTTTCTTTGCCGACACGCCTTATGAATTAATCCGTGATCTGGAATTACATTATCAGAACGTTCTTTTCATTGTCTTCAAGCTGATCGGGTTCTATGTAAAAGCAGAATATCATACTTCCAATGGGCGGATCGATCTGGTTTTACAAACGAATGATTTCATCTATATCATGGAGTTTAAACTCAACGGAACCGCCGAAGAGGCCCTCCGGCAAATCAACGAAAAGAATTACGCACAGCCTTTCGCCTCCGATCCGCGCAAACTGTTCAAGATCGGAATCAATTTCAGCAATGAGACAAGGAATATCGAACAATGGATAGTGGAGTAAGAAAATAAAGACATCATCATACAAATAATGCGCGAATTGCTGGATAAGCACTGTATCTGTATAAGAAGGTCCTGACTTGTCAAGATCGCCTGTAAAATGGTATTGCAGTGCTTCATGGGGTTGTTGTGCCGTAAAGGAAGGAACCACCCGGCAGATAGAACGAGCGATACGGGATGTGTGCTCCTTCCATACCTACCCGCTGTTCATGTCACAGTCGTGAAACAAAAGAAATCCAACTGTAACATAGAAGGAAAACAGTTGTGACATAGAAAGAATACAGCCGTAACATACAATAGAGAACCGATGTTTATCCGTTATTGATTCTCTTTTTGCCATATTTGAAACAATAAATGATGATTTATCGGTGCGTCGCTATGTTTATATTACCGGACGCAGATTTCGCAGACGACGCAGAGGAACGCAGATCATTTATTGTTTTAAAACAAAATAAGTCTGCGTTCTTCTGCGTAATCTGCGCCCGTCTGCGTCCGGTAAATACGAGCAAACACACCGTTAAATCATCATTTACAGGTTCACTTTTTCTTAGTTTCGCACCACTACCTTACGGACGATATCGCCGATCCATACGATATAGACTCCCGTCGGCAGTTGCCGACGATTCAGCCCCGGGGCTGCCTTGAAGATGTCTACCAAACGGCCGTCGAGCGAGAGGATGCGGATGGGGATGGCGGAGGCATTGACTCCAGCTAAGAAACCGTCTGGGAGCAGGATACAAAGTGCAGACGGTTCCGTCCAAATCCGCGGAAGAGCGGAACGATCGGCGGCATGCGGGTCGGTGATCGACTCGTTGGCTACCGGCAAGTTGGGGTAGAGGCCGTCGATGTAGATCTCGACGTCGCCGAGGACGTTCTTCAGCAGGTAGGCGCCGTCGCTGCTGCGGGCAGTGAGCGTCTCGCCACGGTCGGTAGTGACAACAGGTTGCGACTCCGAGTAGGCGGTGTCGAGCGTGAGATAGAAGCGGAAGGTTCTCCCGGCTTCGATCGTGTAAGAACCCGGTCTGGGGTTAGTCACGGCTCCCTCTACGGCGGGAAGGGTGACGGTGTGGTAGACCGTAGGAGGTGGTGGCGGCGCCACGTAGGTGAAGCGGGCACTCAGCCAGAGGTCGGCGGCGGGCATCGGGATGGTCGTGCCGGATACCGGGGTGGTGACATCATCAGCAGTAGTGCCGGAGAAGAAGCCGTCGAAGCGGTAATTGTTGGCGGCGGCAGCCCCCAGCGACAGGGGAATGCCGGGGGTAACAGCGTAGCCATCTAATATGTCTAATCCAGTGGCTTCGTCAAACACCTGCAGTTTGCCCCCTTTAGCAGGCTGCACGATATAAAGCTTCGGGCGGGCGGGTAGTAGACCGGCAGCGTCTATCAACGGCTGGATGCCGGGTGTCCAGTCGCCATAGGTAGGGTTGCCGTCGGTGTCTTCGTCCGTTACCATCTTCAACTGCGGAAGCTTCCCGTCTGGCCATGTCCAGGCAGCATTCCAAGCGGCTTTGGCTTCGTCTGATACTCCTTTCAAATCGTTCTCGAAGGTGTCGAGCCAGGTGTCGGCACCGTTAGTGTATGACGGGTTGTTATTGTGGACGGGAGAGCCGTTTACCTTTGTTTGGGTAGAGGCATAGTTTGAGCCAGAGCCACTCCCAAGACCACTCACTCGACCACTATAAATACCACTTCCTATTATCTCTCCATTCAAAGCCAGGTTGTTCGATAGATTACTCGGGGAAGAGCCGCAAATACCGCCGGCGATAAGGTAACCTCCCCCCTTTGCCTCGACCTTTCCTGTAGCGTAGGTGTAGGAGAGTTCCTCGACTGCATTTCCTGCAATACCACCGGCATAAGAATCTCCAGTGCCCGTCACTTCCACATCGACCAGGGTGTAACAGTGGGTAATCCAAACTATACCGCCGTAGTTAATAGCATTGCCTATTATTCCCCCGGCATAAGCATTCCCGCCCGCCCCGATTACCCTCACGCCGCCTTTTCCTATTACATAACAGTTGCGGAGAATGACGGTTTTCCCATCAGAGGCAGCTATCCTTCCGGCTATCCCTCCGGCAAGGACATACCCTTGATTCACCGACACCACTATCCCGGCGTCTGCCAGTTCGACACCCAGGTTTTGGAGAGTGCCGTCCTCTACATAGCCGAATAATCCGACGAAAGTCCAACCGTCAAAGGAACCTTCGGTGTTAATAGCCTGCTTCAAGCCGCTTACCGTATGACCTTTGCCGTCGAAATGGCCGCTGAAGGGGCAGCCTTGTACCCCTATCGGCGTCCACTCTCCCCCCGCCAGGTCGATGGTGGCGGAGAGGGCGAAGTACTTGTCGGAGAAGCCGTTTGTGTTGTCAATCTCGCTACCGCTATCACCGCCAACCTTCAATTTCCCATTATTATTCACCTGCTGCGCCAGATACGCCAGCTCGGCGCCGGAAGCTATCAGGATGGGGTCGCCTTTTGTGCCGTCACCGGAATTTGCGATAGAGGTTGCAGCACAATCAGCCCAGGGAGCGTGCGGCAGATAGTCGCCGACGCTTATTGAGGGTTGGCTGCCGAACGCATTATTGCTGTAGCCGGTAGGGGTGCCGTTTTCGTCTTCGTCCGTTATCATCTTCAACTGCGGAAGCTGCCCGTCTGTCCATATCCAGACAGTGTTCCAGGCAGTTTCGGGGGACGTTGTTCCGATCAGATCGTCCTTGAATTTGTCGGAATAGGTGGCGGCGCCGGAGTTTGAATCGGCGGCTGTACCGTCGGTGAGCTGGCCGTTAACGAGCATATCGGGGTTGGCATAGTTGGAGCCGAGGGTTGTAGAAGAAGAAGAATTCCACCCGAGCACCCTGCCGCTACTGCTGCTGTATCCGCTTACCTTTTTATTCAATGCCAGGTTGTTGGTGAGTGATCCCTCGTAGCTATACCCGCAAATGCCACCGGCACTTCCATTCTCTCCCGTCACCGTTCCTGTGGCGTAGGTGAAGGAGAGGGTTCCGTCTTCAAGTTCTCCGACAATACCACCGGTGTATATTAATCCAGCCACAGCAACCGTTGCGTAACAATGAGTGAGGGTAACGCTGCCGCCACTTAATTTATTCGCTAATCCGGCTATTCCTCCGGCATAAGCAGAACCACCCCTACTATATTCCGTAATCGTCACTCCCCCGCTCCCTGTCACGTAGCAGTTACGGATGGTGGCGGCTGCGCCAGATCCGGTTATCTTTCCGACTATTCCTCCGGCATAGACAACCCCGCCGGTTGAACCCGCCTTTATCCCATCATCCGACAGTTCGACACCCAGGTTTTGGATCGTGCCGTCATATATGCAGCCGAATAATCCGGCGTATATATGACCGCTTCCATTACTCATATCCACCTTCAACCCCTTCACGACATGGCCTTGGCCGTCGAAATGGCCGCAGAACTCGTTGCCCGTCCCTATCGGCGTCCACTCTCTCCCGGCTAAGTCGATGTCATCGGAGAGGGCGAAGTAGTAGCCGGAGAAGCCACCTTTATAATTCTGTTCTCCGCTTTTATCTATCTCCTCATTCGTCCCATACGACAGATTTGTCCCCCCGTCATTCACCTGCTGTGCGAAATACGCCAGTTCCTTGGCGGTAGCTATCAGGATGGGGTTACCTTTTGTGCCATCACCACCGTCTTTATTCTCTATCGTGCTCTTCGAACCATCACCCTCCTCCCCTGCTGCCGGAAGGGTAAATAATAAGAAAAAGAACAGGGTAGCCAGAAGGCGCAAGGCTGTCGGATAAGTGGAAATGTTTGCTTTCATAATATTTGTCATTTTCATTAATAATCGTTTATTTAGTTTCCTGCTCCCATGCTTACCACAGAGCCGCAAAGGGACAGGCCAGAGTACGGACATACTCACATCTATTTTCAGCAGCAATCTATAAAAGAAGGAGGTAGAATCTGTCACAAATTGCAAAATGAGACAAATTTCCGGGCAAGAGAATGACATTTCACCGGTGTCGGGATGTTATTCGGGAGAGCTATGGCTCTGTCTGCGCCTCCCTGTTTTTCCGATAAGTAGCCGGATTGATACCGGTTTGGGTAGAAAGTTTGCCGGGTGGAAAATCCGGCATCGAAAGCGATTGCTTCGAGCGAACGGGAGTCGTTTGCCGGATCGGAAAGCAGAAGGATAGCCTGGCGAACACGACATTCGTTGATAAAAGAGGAGAAAGATTTGCCGTAAACAGTATTGATGGCTTTCGAGATCAGGTTGCGGTGGACGCCCAGGCGTTTCGAAAGAGTCTCAAGGTTGAGATCTGCATTCAGATAGATTTGCTCATCCTCAAACAGTCGGTTTATGCTTTCCATCAGTGATACATCTATGTTATCGGCCGGCACGACAGGCGCAACACCCGAAGTACTCTCTGCCCATTCGCGGCTGCGGGCAGCCAGTTTGCGATAGGCCTGGTGTTTCTTGCGGTAAAGGATTGAGATAATAATCAGGGCGATCAGGATGATCCCCGCCGTTATTCCCATGAGAACCAACATGTGTTGGAAAGTGTTTATTTGCATCTGCTTACGTGCCTGTTCCGATTCAAAGAGCTCCTGCTCGGCACGAAGGATGATCAGGGTATTGTATTTATCTTCATACCGGTGGAAAGCCGTCATCATAGAATCGAGGTAACAACGGGCTTTGAGGGCGTCGCCCCGGTGTGCATAGTAGCGGTTCAGAAGAGAATAATAGTAACAGCTATTCTCATCGACCGAATCCGGATTCATGTGGATGCTGTCGAGTATGGCGTATGCTGCCCCCGGGTCGTCTTTCTCCAAGTAGCATTCGGCCATTTTCAGTTCGACGGCGGTAGACAGCGACGAGGCTTTCTCCTCCTTTAAAGCAGGTAAACAAAGTTTGAATATACGTAACGGTACATCAAACCGTCCCCGCTTCATTTCATTACCGGCCAGCCCCGTTAGGGCAATCATATCATACACCGGACGCATCTTTACCTGGTCAGGACTGTTCCACATGGAGAGGAAATAGTAGTCCGACTGTTCGAGATCGCCGGTGGAAGCATAATATTCAGCCAGGCTATGTCGCGCCCTCAAGTTGGCACGGTCCGCCATATGGCGGGGCCCGTCGTCACGCAGGGATTTTTTCAGGTAGGGAATGGAGCGATCATAATCCCGGAATGCGTGGTAGGCATTCCCTATCATGAAATAGGTGGCTTTCCGGTCGAAGAACTCTTCGTCGGTCAGTTGGTCGAGCCGGGCAGCTGTCAGCCGGGCGAAACGGAAAGCCCTGGCATAATGGCCGCTGAGGTAAGACTCGTTAAAGATCAGGCGGAGAAGGAAGATTTCCTCTCTGGTGTTACCTTCGGCCGCTACTTTCCGGGCCAGCCTGTACAAATCGTCCATAGCGGCATCGAAGCGGGTACTGTCGGCCCTGGAGAGGTTGACCAGAAGGGGGAGGAATTCGGCAGCATAGGTTATCTCCGGGTTGTTGTAACGGAGGGCCATTTGCCGGACTTTCCTGATCTCGGCTGCGGCCCGGACATCACTCATGTAAGATACTATATCATAATAATAGTAATAAAGCTCGTCTTCAACGGCGTGATAACCACGGGTTGCCAGGTAGTGAAAAAGTGTGTCGGAGTTGTAATAGCGCATCTCACCGTATTTTTCAACATAGATACTGTCGGAGGGGGCCACTTTGATCCGTGTCATCGAACGCATAGGGGCATAATGCCGAATCTGTACGGTATCGAGGAAAAGTGACAAGTCGATAGCCTGTCCTTTCACCGGCAGGAAAAAGTAACAAAGAAACAGGAGAAACAGGATACCGACTTTATTCATATCAAATAAGACCTGCAGCAAATATACTCTTTTTCATCCACAAAACAGAGATACAACGTAATTAAAGAGCATTTACATCGAACAGAAAAACGACACGAAGAACGGGACAGTAAAATCGACAATAATCCCGTGAAAGATAGAGACGAAGACGAGATCTTTCCCTGAATAGCGGGTAATAATCGGCAAAGTCGTATCCATCGTCGTAGCACCTCCGGCACAGATAGGCGCCAACCGTCCGAAATATTTCACAAAAAGAGGAGCGCCAAGCAAAGCCATGATCTCACGCATGATATTTGCCATCAACGCGATAGTCCCCAATTCGGTAGCCAACTGGACACCTAAAGAAGGCTCTTTCAACTGCGTAATCAGGATGGACGAAAGCGAGTAGTAGGCAAAACCGCTTCCCACCGCCAGGCAATCGAACACACTCCATTTTGAAAGCAACAGACTGATCAAAGCGGAAAAGACCAGTGTCCCGACAATCGTAGACAAAGGAACTAAAAGCAACTTCGGACGGATACTGCCGAGTATTTCCTTTAATTTCTTATCGCTTCCGATACTCAGCCCGACTTGGAACATCAATAGATATAACACATATACCGTAAGATCTCCCTTGACCAGCGTATCCGGCAGTAGGCCACTCCATCCCAACAGGCAACCGAGTACAAAGAACCCGACAACAATCAAGCTGCCCTTCATCCGCGACTCCTTTCTTTAAAAAACAGATTATACACGCCCCAAGCTGCCAATACGCTTCCTGCCGTACCTGCCAAGGCAAGCAAAAAGGCCTGCCCTCCGAGCGTAGCCAGGTTATCCACGATCTCTTTATTCGCTCCGACCGATATGCCGAGCAGGAAAAGAAGCAGAAAAATCGTATAGGAGATCGGCTTGCCTATCTTTTGTAAAAGTTCGATTTTGCGCAAAAGGTAGCCTGCGGCAATACCCGCGAACATAATACCAATGACTGTAAACATATATCAGAATGGCCTATTTTGCAGAATCAGCGTTAGCTGTTTTGGTGAATACTACAGGGATTTCCATTCCTCCGGCATCCGCATTTCCAGACAGCTTATTCTTATCAACTTGTTTGAAAGTCAAATAAACGTCTGTTCCGTCTACATAGAATTCACATTTATACGTTTCGTTCTCCTTCTTGATCTCACCGACAGTCATTTCAGAACCACTGATTGTAAAGACAGCAGACAACTTACCGCCATTTTCCTTAAACTGGCATGTTCCTTCCTGGTAGCCATAAGGAGCATCAGGAGCAGAGTAACTCCACTTCCCGACTACCGAGCCTGATTTATCCTGAGCATAAAGAGACAGGCACATCATCATACAGAGAAGTACCGCAAACGCTTTTTTCATATTAGCCTTCATAGTAACTAAAATTAAATTATACTTAGTGCTTCAAAGATAAACATTATCGGAAATAAAAGAAGTAGTCAGCAAAAGAATAAATAGAATAATGCAGAAGATAATAGTAGCTGCCAAGGCCGAAAGAATCAGACGCCGGTATTTTTTCCTGCGGGCGCAGGCGATACGTTCGATGATTTTATGGTCGAACTCACTGCCCAACGGAGGCAGCTCTTCAGCTTCGGGAGTTTGAAACCATACCTGGTAAGGACGGAATTCCGGAGGGATGACCTTGCCGGAAAAGAAGTTGCGTAATTCGCGTTCCTCTTCTATGGTGGTGATACATCTCCAGTACTTATCGAGCAGTATATGTATCCGGTTATAATCCATCATTCCCTTCTCGCTAAAATTACCTGACGGCAAACTGTTCCCGCTTACCGGAATAAAGACAGGTACGTTGCAAAGCCATATTACGCGTCACCATCAGGCAGTAGGCAGGCAAGTCTTCAATCACCATCCACGTCTCCCGCTGGTTCCATACCTTCAACATCGTTTCCTGTACAATCTGTTCCGATACATTCCGGTCTCCCGTAATCCGGAAAGCGACCCGGTACAGATTATCCTTCAAAGGCAATATCCGTTTTATAAATTCGTCTGTTCTCATCTCTGTTATTATAGACGAGTGAGGGGCGGGTAAGGTTGCAATTTCCGGTGACTTTTTTTCGGAAGAAAAATAAGAAATTCCCGTATATTGTTCTTTTTCATTACCTTTGTATGGTTGAAAATAATAATTTATCCTTTTAGGAGATAAAACACAAATAATATAACATGAAGAAGACAGTCCTATTCCTTCAGGCTGCTGTGCTTGGTTTTCTGGCAGCTTGCAGCCAGCCGTCCGGTCAGGAACAGCTACGTGATGAAATTCAGTATGTAAACCCATTTATCGGAACCGGATTTCACGGGCATACTTTTCCCGGTGCAACCCGTCCGTTTGCACTTGTGCAGGTCAGTCCGGATACGCATATCATGGGCTGGGATGCCAGCAGCGGATATCATTACGATGATAACCAGATATACGCGTTCAGCCATACGCACCTCTCAGGCACAGGAATCGGCGACTTGGGAGATGTGGCGATTCTGCCTTTCTCCGGCGGCGATTCGATCAAACCGGTTGCGACATTTAAAAAAGAAACAGAAAAGGCGACGCCGGGCTATTACGCCGTCCGTCTCGACAACTTCGGGATTAATGTGGAACTGACCAGTACGGACCGCGTGGGCTTCCATAAATATACGTACGATAATCCGAAGGATCGCCGTGTGATGCTCGACCTCGGACACGTCTTGCAGCCGAACTGGGGACATAAACTGGTGGGCAACGAATATCTCTTTGTTAATGATTCGACGGTAGAAGGAACTGTCAAGACACAAGGATGGGCGCATTTCCATTCCGTATCTTACCGGATCATATTCTCCGAACCGATCGAGACGCTTTACCAATATATCGGCGGGGAGTTGCGGAAAGATTCTCTCTTCCTCCGCCTTCATACAACAGACGACCTGAAGTTCCACTATAAGTTTGCCGAAAGCAGTAAACCGCTTTATGTAAAAGTGGCGATTTCCCCCGTCGATACGGATGGTGCGGAAAAGAATATGCTGGCCGAACTCCCGGGCTGGGATTTCGAGGCCACACGCCAGGAATCGGCAGGCATCTGGAACAAAGCTTTAAACGATATCCAGATTGAAAGCTCCGACCCGAAAGTAATGGTGAACTTCTACACAGCGCTCTATCACACGATGATCGCTCCATATGCCTACCAAGACGTAGACGGACGTTACTTAGGAATGGACAAGAAAGTCCACCGGGCAGAGCCGGGGTATGTGAACTATTCCGTATTCTCGCTCTGGGACACCTTCCGCGCACTCCATCCGCTGATGACCATCATCCAGCCGGATCGGGCGGCCGATTGGGGGAAAGTTTTGGTACAGGGATATAAAGAAGGTGGCATCCTTCCGAAATGGCCGTTGGCTTCGAGCTACACAGGCTGTATGGTCGGCTATCCGGCCGTATCCATATTGGCGGACCTGGTAACCAAAGACCTGGCGGAAGGTGACTTGAACCTATGGGCGGAAGCCGGTGCACGTTCTTCGGTCTACCGGGATGATCTGGCGGAGAAATTCAAAGGGACACGCGAACTGGATCTGATTACCCGCCATCCCTATTTTAAAGAAAAATATGGTTTCGTCCCGGCAGACTCCGTCCCTGAATCGGTTTCCTGGGGGCTCGAAATGGCTTACTACGACTGGTGCATCTCCCAGATCGCCGCTAAAGCCGGCAATATGGAACTGGCTAAAGAATATGCTGCAAAAGCAGAATACTACAAACGCTATCTGGACCCGGAAACCAAGATGATGCGCGGTGTGATGGCCGACGGTTCCTTCCGTACCCCGTTTAATCCCCGCTATTCATCACACATGAAGAGTGATTACACCGAAGGAAACGCCTTCCAATGGAGTTTCTTCGCCCCGCATGACATGGACAACTTTATCGCTACGATCGGAGGCAAGAAAGAGCTGGAAACACGTCTGGACACCTTGTTTACGACTTCCTCCCAGGTTGACGGAGAAGAAGCATCCGGCGATATCACCGGATTGATCGGCCAATACGCTCACGGTAACGAACCGAGCCACCACATGGCCTACCTGTATAACTGGACGGATGCACCCTGGAAAGGACAGGAACGGTTGGATCAAATCATGCAAAACTTCTACACCAACGAACCGGACGGTATCATCGGAAACGAGGATTGCGGACAAATGTCCGCCTGGTATGTGCTGAGTGCGTTAGGACTCTATCAGGTTTCCCCGGGTATTCCAGTCTATACATTGGGACGGCCAATGGTCGACAAAGCGCTGATCCACGTGAAAGGCGGCATATTCGAGATTCTGGTAAAGAATAACAGCGCTGCCAACAAGTATGTAAAAGAGGTTAAGCTGAACGGCCAGGTACTCGATACTCCGTTTATCAACCACAGCGACATCGTCAAAGGCGGTAAACTGGAATTTATAATGAGCGACACGCACAACTAAAAAAAGCGATGCCTATCGGCTTTCAAACCGGCAGGCATCGCTTGATAAACGGACAGGCATCGCTTTAAAGACGAAACGGTTCTCTTATACAAAAGGGAACCGTTTCGTCTTTTTTATATAGCAAGATAACGCAATATACCACAGAATAAATATATTTGTTGCCATATATCATAAAAACAAAGCCATGTTAATAACGACAACAAACAACCTCGAAGGAAAAGAAATAACCCAGTACTTCGGAATCGTCTCCGGCGAAACGATTATCGGAGCCAACCTGTTCAAAGATCTCTTTGCCAGCATTCGTGATATAGTAGGCGGCCGCGCCAGTTCCTATGAAGGCGTATTGCGCAAGGCCAAAGACAGCGCTTTAGCCGAAATGAGCCAGCAAGCCGCCCAGATGGGAGCCAATGCAGTGATAGCGGTCGATCTGGATTATGAAACTGTAGGCGATACAGGCAGTATGCTTATGGTCACGGCAGCCGGAACAGCCGTACGCTATCGGGATAAGATATAAGAGCTTTTCCCCATAAACAGAAAAAGGAGTCAGTTCTTAAAGAACCAACTCCTTTTCACTTCGCTTTCGCTTTTAAAACGGCGGCTATCTACTCTCCCA
>NZ_QUGV01000011.1:0-51787 GCF_003479205.1 Parabacteroides sp. AF17-28
TTGAGCAAAAATAATTATTTTTTGCTTTCTCCACAACTTTTCGGGGTGAGCCAAAATAATAGGATTTGATGAGAAAAACCACCGAAAATGCACAAAAAAAGCAGTCACATTTTACTGTAACTGCTTGATTTTCAGTGGAGCCACCAGGAATCGAACCGGGGACACAAGGATTTTCAGTCCTTTGCTCTACCAACTGAGCTATGGCACCGTTGTTTTGTTTAACGGGTGCAAAGGTAAACATTATTTGTTACAGTCCAAATTATTTGATGAAAAATATTCAAAGAAATTGGAGATTGGGTGGTGGGGCGAAAAAAATCACGACAGAAATGAAAAAAAACAGCAAAAGTATTTGTCGTTTAAAAATTAGTTGTACCTTTGCAGCCGTAATCAAAAACGGGATGTAGCACAGTTGGCTAGCGCGCCACGTTCGGGACGTGGAGGTCGGAAGTTCGAGTCTTCTCATCCCGACTACAAAAGAGGATATATCGAAAGATATGTCCTCTTTTTTTATTCATTTATCCCGGTAGTCAGTATCTTTACCGGAACATTCAAAAATCTTTACCCGGACATTCAAAAAACAGACATCATATGAAAATTACACAACCCCGTTTGGCAAGTACGCTGCACGAAGATATAGACATACAGGCAGCGTTAAAGAAGAACGACGAAGATTTGACCGAGTATTCTTTCAAGAGCCTGCGCATAGAAGGGCTGAAGAAAGATAATCTTTCGGTACAGTCCTGCGTTTTTGCCAACTGTAGCTTCGGAGAGTGCAGTTTCAGGAAATCACAGTTCAGCGACGTGGTTTTCAAGAACTGTGACCTGTCGAACGTCAACTTTACAGGCTGCGGCTTCCACCGGGTGGAGTTTCTCGGGTGCAAACTAATGGGAACCAATATGGCAGACGGGATATTCAATCATATCACGTTTGACGAATGCCGGGGAGAATATATGAATCTTTCGATGAGCAAGCTGCGCTATATACAATTCGTCCGCTGTAACCTCCGGGGAGCCGGAATAGAAGGATGCCAACTTACAAGTGTCACTTTTGAGGCCTGCAACCTGATCGAGGCCGAGTTCTACCGGACTTCCTTGAAAGGGATCGACCTGTCGGATTCCGAAATATCCGGCATCCGTATCAGCAGCCTTGCCGGTAGCGAACTGCGGGGCGCTTCCGTCTCTTCCTTGCAAGCACTGGATTTGGTGCGGATGTTAGGTGTCGAAATCAAGGACTGACCTCTTCTATCCGGCATACTCCGGATGGCGGTGCAGCCAGGCAACGGCATACGAACAGGTCGCCAACGGCTTCATTCCGTGTTCGATTGCATAATCATAAGCGTATTTCACTAAAGCGGCAGCCACTCCACGGCCTTCAATGGCCGGGGGAACGATTGTGTGGATAATATCCAGTTTATCGCCGGACAGACGATACTGTACAAAGGCCGTTACGCCATCCAACTTCGTTTCGAAACGATTCTTTTCGGGATAATGAGTAATTGTGTAATCCATATTTTTAATTATTTACCGGTTCAAATTCCAATGATAAAGTATCTTCTTTATTCCCTTCCGGAACGGTTTTCTCCGTCGCCTTCTTTTTACCGCGGAAGAAATTCTTCACCTTTGTAAAGAAAGTCGCGACGTGTTTAGCCGCATCCTGTTTCTTTTTGGAGACACCGACCGATTCGATCAGCGGCGGCCTGAGTATCTGCCACAAATAGTTGAAGGTGGAATGATAAGGATCTCTTATTATTGAAACATTCGAATGACGCGGATTGTTATAACCTTTCCTTGTTTTATCCGGATTATCATGTTTTAAGATGCGGTTGACAAGGCTTGTCAGGAACTTCTTGTCCGTCAGTTCCCCGTCCTTCTCCTTCAACAGGGCTGCTTTCAGATCATTATACAGGAAAAGCATCTCTACGGTTGCACCTTTGCTGGATGCTTCCGTGCTGAACGTCATTTCCCGGACATGCCCGCTCTGGACCTCGGCCGAAGCCAAAGGGACAATCAACTCATTCAAGGCCGTCAGGTCAAAACTATCCAGACGGGCATTCAACAGAAAGCGGTCGTTCAACGAATCGACAGGCAATTTCCATGTCGCAGTAAACGCCCCCTGCCCCATCAGCTTGCCGTTGGCATCCAGCCGGATGTATTGGTCCGGACGGGAAACAAGGTTCGTGAAGCCGGAAAACGTACCGTTCATATCCGTAAAGAAGAGCTTGCCGGGCGTCTTCCCCTTCTTTGCCAACTCTTCATAAACAACAGAGAAGTTCTTCACCCCTACCCGTTTGAAATCCAGTTTGACAGGCGCCTTCTGGAGACCGGAATAGATCATTGGAACGATATGCCGGGGACCCGGAATCTGCTGGTTCTTGAAGTTCTGCAACACGGCGTCCGATACTTGCACATCGTCGATCCGGAGCACTTTATCCGTGAAATAAGAAGGCAGATCGATACCGGTCAGGGAAACGCTTCCTACACTCACATCAAACCAATCCGCATGACGCGGCTGCAAATAGGCAAACTCCATCTTCGGGTAGGGAGAGACAAGACGGATATGCTCGACAAGCGCACTCGATTTAGTCAAGTCCACACCGCCCACCTGCAAAGTGTAGAAACCGTTATCTAACGGGAACACTAAGTTACGGGTTGAAAAACGGATATCATCCAGTTTATAGGAACGCCGGCGATTGTCTACCGTCAATCCTTCCACAAACAGGTTCGTCGTATCCAGCTTCTGATGCTGCAACGAATCGCTTTTACCATAATAAGCATACTGTATATTCGCATCGGTCAGGCTGAACCTGTCCAAAGAAATCTCTCCGGCGATCTTTCCCAACGTCGCATACAAATCCACTGGGGCCGCTTTCGCCTTACGGGACAAGGTATCCGGATAACGGCCGGGATAGATATCCGCAACCGGACTTTCCAACCAGATTGTCCCCAACTTCAACGACGTGCTGTCCCAGGAAATACCATCCAACGCTAAACGTCCGAGCGAAGCCGACAGTCCGCCGCCATCCGGTTTGAGCACCCGGATATCGGGCGAATCCACCTGAAACGAAGTCAGCCGTATGTTCCGGTCCGGACGCTCCGGTATGCGTTTCAACCCGCTTATACGGAGTTCGGGAGACGAAAAGCGGACGAATGTTTTTCCCTTCTGCCTGTCCGTTTCCTCGGGAAGCAATTTGATATCCTGCAATTGCAAAACGCCTTTTACAGTTGAGAACTCTCCTTTCCGGATCGAAAGGCGGTATTCTTTTCCCGGCAGGTAATTATCAAAATGGCTGAAACGAAAACCCATATCCTGGTAATCAAAGAACAGCCCTTTGCCCTTCCCCGTCTCCCGGTCCACTAAAATATCCGTGGCAAAGAAGTTAAAGTCGTTCAGTTTGTAAATGACCGGCTCGGCAGCACTTTTGTCTTCCACCGCCACATTCCCGTTATTCAGGCTCACCCGTTTAACGGAAAGATAGCGCAGGAACGGATTCAGAATTGCTTCCACATCCACCCGGCTATTCATAGGGGCCGCTGCTTTCACTTCCTTCTTATGAGAAGAAGGAGCCACCACATAATGAAGAGCCGGCCGATCGACCTTCAACAACCGGGCACTGATCCCTTTGTCATACAGCAAACCGCGAATGCCAACCGTATCGATACTGCCGGACATATAATCATTCCGGCTCCGGACCGACAACGGACGCAAACGGACCTGTTCCAGATTAAAGTCCCCGCTTTCCGTATCCAGTGCCATGCGTTTCACCGTAAACTGATGATTACGGGCTGTCATCATGCCCTCGATATCATTCGCCTCGAACGAAAAGTTGCGTGAATACCAGAGGCCATGCCGGGCTTCCGAGACGGAGTCCACCCGGAAATCGTACGCATGAAAGTCGAAGTTTGCCAGTTTATAAACCTCTACTTTATCTTTTACGGCAAGGGAATATTGCAGCTTCGCCTTCTCGATCCCGATCGTCCCGATGGAAACGGAATGCAGGACCGGAGAGATCACATCATATAGCGACAGGGAATTTACGAGGGAATCTGTTTGCACGGGCTGGCTTTCATCCGCCAGATTAAAGGCCTGTATATCCGAAGACGTAATATCGAACGAGCGTGCAGTCAGGTAGTTCAGTGCATTTTCGCGCCGGAATTGTATCCCCCGCACCTCGACTGCCCTGATCAGGGCATCCAGATAGCTGTCCGGCCGCCGCCGGCTTTTCTCCCACAATTCGCCTTGCGGGGTAAGACGGATATCGGAAATAGAGATAACCGAATCTTCCGTACTCAACAAGATACGCTCCGTTTGCAGGCGGAAGTCATTGTTCGTCAGCAGCGTCTGGGGCTGGTTGGTAATAAAGTCGAAGTTATCGCAATAAAGAAGTTTCCCGCTTTCGGACGAGTTCTCATCCAGCCGGAAACCATACGCATGGAAACTCACATTCGTCAATGCATATATTATAGGTAAGGCGGGATTCTGGACGGAATAGGAAACGCTGGCATTTTCGAGGTTGAGCCTGCGAACCGTTAATTCATTAATATAAGGAGAGATCACCTCATACAAAGTCTTGGCTTTCGGCTCTTTCTTCACCTTCACCTCGGTCCGTGCCGAATAATACGGGCTGAACACCTGTATGTCCGGTTGCCGGATTTCAAACGAATCGAAATGCAACTGTTTGTAACTCCACCGCCAAGTCAGGTTCACCCCTTTAAAGTCAATCATGCCGACCTGTGCCATTACATAGACAGAAGGCAGGCTGTCCTTCTTTTCCCAATTCCGGAAGACTGCCGGTTCGGGAAACAGCTTCACCCCTTCGAGCATCAACTCTCCTTTGAAGAAGCTGATGGAAAGATTATCGAAGGAAAGGGTATAAAAGCCATCCGTCGCCTCCGCCGTCCGGTGAATCAGTTCCTTGCGCAGGTAGCGTTCAAGGCGTTTGGTCAGATGAAGATTCAGCAGGAAGAATCCGGCAGTCAGCAACAACGCGACTCCCAGCATATACCCTATAACTTTCTTCGTCTTCCCCATAAAACTGCAATTTAACTCTGTCTATATAAATCAACAAAATAAACAGAGTTAAGTTGCAAAAGGCTGTAATTACCTTTCAGTCTTCAAACAAGCCTTTTATCTCTTTATCGAAGTCCGATTCGAACAGACGATCCTGAACGATACGATACTTCTCGAACTCTGCTTCGGCATGCATCTTCGCCGCCTCCGCGCTGATATGTCCACCATCGGTCAGAAGCTGGCGATCGTCTAATTGTAGGAAGCGGTCGATATGTGTCGCCCAATCCTCCATCGTCATGGGAATATGCCGTTTAGCGCGGCTTTCCGCCAGGTCAAGAAAAGCATTGACCAGATGCCCCATTTCGTCCAGCTCATTTTCCCGAAGATAGTTCTTTGCAATGCTAACATCGGTCTTCACAATCTTTCCATTCGGGCTGTTTTCCCACGTAGTCAAGCCCATGTGCTCCTTGCCGGCGTCTGCGCGCGACATGATTAACTCGGCCGCCGTATGCCCGTGAATGGCGTAATGCATCTTGTTCTGTACCTTCTTAAAGAACAGACGGGTGGTCGGCGCATCCCTGTTGTAGTCGATGCTGGTCGCATAGATATCGGTCACCTTCTGATAGAAACGCCGTTCGCTCAAACGGATCTCCCGGATCTCGGCCAGCAGATGCTCGAAGTAATCTTCCCCGATAAAAGAACCGTTCTCCATCCGTTTCTTATCCACCACATAGCCGCGAATGGCAAACTGGCGGAGCACGGAAGTACACCATTGCCGAAACTGGGTGGCACGAATAGAGTTGACGCGGTAGCCGACAGAGATGACGGCATCCAGATTATATATATCGACATTACGAGAAACCTGCCGGCTGCCCTCTTGTTGAACTATTAAGTTTTTCTTAATAGTTGCTTCCTGCTGCAATTCACCTTGCTCATAGATATTCTTCAAATGCTGGTTAATAGCAGGAACGGAAACGTCAAACAACGTAGCCATCGCCTTCTGCGTCAACCAAAGCATCTCATCCCGGTAAAGCACCTCCACTCCTTCTTCTTTATTCTGAAGCTGGAATATCAGGAACTCCGCCGTGCTGTTACGGATCTGCAACTTCTTGTTTTTATCTTCATTCTCCATTTTCCGTACTGCTTTCTTTCTGTTTCGCCAGCCCGTATTGTGCGTTCGAGCGATAGCCCAAACGTACGATTTTTCCTTCTTCCCGCAACTCCCCGAGGTCTTTCAAGGCCATATATTTGGAGCAACCGTTCAAGCCACGGCAGGATGAAGACGAGATCGTCTCGTTCGCCTGCAGGTAGTTCAGGATATTCGCTTTCCGCTTGTCGGCGGATAAACCTTTCAGGCGGCTTTTCTCTCCGGAACGCTCCACTTCCATGTGCTTCAATTCCCTACGCAACTCTTTGGCGCAACGGAACACCACTTTGTTAAACTGTACGTGCTTCGGCTTGATGTCCTTCTCCTCCATAAGCGCCGGGCATTTCATCGAGACCGTAAACGTGCCGAGCCCTTCCAACTCGATAATCGCTCCGTGCTTCAAGCCGGTTGCCAGGCGATTCTTCAAGGCTTCCAACATTCCTTTCACGTCAGCCGTACTGAAAGAGCAGCTATCCGATATGTATTCGGCCAGTTCTTCCGTGCGAATGATACGTTGGTTCACTAAACGGGCGTGCAAGGTGGGTTTTCCATTTTTTCCTTCTTCGCCGGGATTTTTAAATAGGCTGTATTGTGCCGTCATCTGCTGTGTTTTTTTGTTTTTCCTGCTTCCTGATTTTGCTCACCCTGCTTCCGTTTACAGGAAGCGTCCATGCAATCCTTGTTCGACCCGGGTCGGACAGCTGTCCGACGGGAGTCAAACAGCTGTTCGACGAGGGTCAAACAACTGTCCGACCTTCGTCGAACAAGGATTATATGAAACTAAATCTATATTACGTCCGAGTGGATGCTATTTTTCATCCCTACTCACGCAAATTTACTGCGCAGCCCACCGCTTCAAAGTCGGGAAGAACTCTTTCATGCCTGCAATCGCCTGTTCTTTTGTGAGGGCAAGGCCTGAACCTTTATTGAACTCGCTTACAAACTCCGCGCAGTGCATGATCATCTCATCCATCGTGCAATCCGAAGTGAAGGCACCGTCCTTATAGCAATAGCAGCAATACTCGTCGTTCTTGCTCCCGTCGCTATTCGTCCCCATCTCTTCGGGGGTTTGCAGTGGCATACCACAACTCTGACAAAACTTCTTTTCCATGACAATTAACTTTAATGGTTTATCTACTTTAATACTTAAAGCCTCTGTTTACGGCCCTGTCCCCAAACATTCTTGTCCCCGCGCTTGACGCGGGGCCGCAAAGGCACAAGCCCTATCAATCAATTCTTTAAACGGCCGGTTCTGATGCGTTCCCGCGTCAAGCGCGGGAACGAGGTTCTTTTGGTTCCCCAAACACCCTTTCCTGGCTCAACAAATATAGACAATCTATATGGACTGCGCGTCATCCAATCTTGCCAAAATATTTGTTTATTCCAGGAATTATCGCGAAAATTGCAAGAGCATTTTGTTACTGCCGGTAAAAACTTACCGCAGTGGCACCCAAGAGAACCGATAAGATTGTAATTTACTAAACAAAAGAATAATGGGAAAAGTAGTTATCAACTCGTATGCAGACTTTGAAAAGCTGGTAGGCCAGCAGATCGGGACATCCGATTATATCGAATTGACACAGGAACGTATCAACCTTTTTGCCGACGCGACGCTGGACCACCAGTGGATTCATGTGGATGCAGAACGCGCCAAAGTGGAAAGTCCGTTTCACAGCACAATTGCGCATGGCTATCTGACATTGTCGCTTCTTCCGCACTTGTGGGACCAGATTATCGAGGTGAATAACCTGAAGATGATGATTAATTACGGTATGGACAAGATGAAGTTCGGCCAGCCTGTCCTGACCGGCCAGAGCATCCGCCTGACCGCCAAGCTCCAGACGTTATCCGACCTCCGCGGGGTCGCCAAGGCAGAGATTAAATTTGCCATCGAAATCAAGGACCAGCCGAAGAAAGCATTAGAAGGCATTGCTATCTTCCTGTACTATTTCAAATAAGCGAACAAGTATATGAATAAATCAAAATGGGCCGCAATAGCCCTTTGTGCAGGTATTGCCTTTTCCTGTTCACCCGGAATATCGGAAGTCAAAGGTGTCATTACCGATGCTACGATGAACACGCTGACGATCGTTTCAGGGGAAGGCGACACCCTGTCTTTCAGCACACTGGACGCCAAAAGAGAAGTAATGGACGGGATTTTGCTCGACGACACGGCGACTGTCTATTTCCAGGGAAAATATAGCTTCGGGATGAGTGCGCAAAAGATTGTTGTCGTACCTAAAGAGAGGAACAAGGTCGGTGGCGACCGGGACGAACATGGTTGCATCGGCTCGGCCGGCTATGAATGGAGCGAAGTATTGCAGGATTGCATCCGTATTTTCGAGAAGGGGACACGGCTGCAAGCGGTCGAGGGCGACCGGTCCGTTTTCATCGTCTTCAGCCCGGACTCTTCCAAAGTAGAATTGTTTTTCTCTTCCGGGGACAGGAGCGAGATATTGGACAGACGCTCGCTTCCGGCCGGCGGATATGCCTGGAACGTAGAAGATGACGACACAAAGAACCTGCGCCTCGTCGACGGACACTGGACGATCAGCCAACGCGGGCAAACGATTTATCGTCAAATCGGCAACGATTTACCCAGCCGGTAAATCCAGCCGGTCGAGAGACGATGCCACAGAGAAGAGGGAGTTTCTTCCAGAAGCACGTCTGTACGAAATTCGCGCAAGATCAGCCAGTCGGCCTGTTTGACCCAATGGGCAAAAGAGGTATTCGGCTGATGAGTCTGGGAAAGGCGGAGCAGAGCATCCAGGTCGAACTGTTCCGAGACGACGCCAGCTCCGGACAGAGTGGCATCGAATGCGTTGCAAGCCTGCTCGATATGCGTCGGAACCATCAGGACCGGTTTGCCTAAATACATGGCTTCGCAGACAGACTCGAAACCGGCAGTCGTGGCATAGGCTTTCGCGCCTGCCATATAGCGGACAAACAGGGTGTCGTTTAATTGGTGGAAGGAAAGGTGGTTATCCACTTTTACTTCGGGGCGGACATCCTTTTTATCCCAGAATATATGCAATTTGACGGCAGGATGGGCCTTGTGCCAGAATCGTATCTCTTCGCTAAACCCACTATTCAGCAGATAGCCATGCAAATAATCCCCGTTTGTCGGCGTCACTTCTAAAACTTCCCTGCGCAAAAGAGGAGGGACAACGACGATGCCTTCGGACGGAACTTCACGCATCTTGCGGAAAGACAGGGCCAGCTTCTTCGCCGCGCCGATAGCTGTGATCCGGGTAAAGAACTTTAACGAGGCAAGCGACAACCGGCTTTCTTTCGGGAAGACGAAATCAGGATGCAGGAATAAATACTGGTGCGCGATGCAGACCATCAGGGCTTTCGGACGGAAGAAGAGATAAGTCAGTCCGGTTAGTAGCTCGTAGAAGTTTACGACGACATCCGCTTCGGTCTCTTTTATCATCCGGTTGATATAGCGGATGCCGGACATATACCGATGTGACCGGAGCACATTATAAATCACGCTCTTAGCCAAATTGACCTGTTTATTCTTTGCGGAAGGCAAGAAGTTGGGGCTTTCAAACAGATAGACAGGAGCTTCAATCTTTTCAAAGAAAAAGTCGGGAAGGCGGCGGACCGGACTTTTGCCTACCAGGACGCCAATAATCTGATGCCCTTCGCCTGTCAGTTTCTGACGAAGAGAAAGCGCCTGGGTCAGATGGCCGCGCCCTTCACCTTGTATGATAAATAGTATTTTCATATTACTTCGGCATAAAGCAGGTTAGAGGATTGTGTTTCTTCCTGTCCATATTCCTCCTTGCTGTAGGAAACGATATTCCATTCTCCCTGCTCATTCTCGATAAGAGCCGTAAGGCTTTCGACCCAGTCGCCGGAGTTCAGATAATGGATATTGCCGTACCATACATTTGCAGCCTGGTGGATATGTCCGCAAATAATACCGTCCAGCTTCTTCACTTCAGCCAGCTTGACCAGTTCTTTCTCAAAGTCGGAGATATAAGAGACGGCGCTTTTCACCCGGTGTTTGACGTGTTGGGAAAGTGAGAAGTAAGGCTTTCCGGCCTTTTCCCTCCGCAGGTTGTATATCCGGTTCAGCCAGAGCAGGAACGTATAACCCATATCGCCGAGCATAGCCAACCAGCGCATATTGGTCGTGATCGTATCGAAAATATCGCCGTGCGTCACTAAGTAACGCTTTCCGTGGCTGTTCAGGATATAATCTTTTACGATAATAAGATTCGAGAATGAGAAAGGAACCAGGTTATCCAGGAAGTCGTCGTGGTTGCCGCGAACGTAAACGATCTCCGTTCCCTGCTTCTCCATCATCTTCATCAGGACTTTAAAGAAATCGGTATGCTGTTGTTTCCAACGGCGTCCCGGCTTTTGAAGTTGCCAGCCGTCGATGATGTCTCCATTCAGTATCAGGCGGTCACAATTGACGTGTTTAAGGAAATTAGTCACTTCTGTAGTCCGGGAATGCTCGGAACCCAGGTGAATGTCCGACAGGACAATAGTTGGATAGTACTTTCTTAGTTTCATGTTGTCTTTATTAACACGATACAAAAAAAGCCACTTCCTGTTACAGCACGACAACAGAGCTATTAAAAAACAATGAAGGCCACTCCTTCACAGGGGCAGCCTTCATACAATTTATAGAAAATCCAAATCAATCTTCCGCCTGAGTTGCCTCGTAAGCTTTTAACAGCTTATCCTGAACATCCGACGGAACCAGTTCATAGCTGGAGAACTTCATCGTAAACGAAGCACGTCCACCTGTGATGGAACTCAAGGATGTCGAGTACGTAGACATCTCTTTCAAAGGCACTTTAGCCAACAGCTTTTCGTAGCCTTTTTCGCTATTCATACCCATGATAATGGCGCGACGTCCCTGTAAATCACTCATCACGTCGCCCAGATAATCAGCCGGCACTGAAACCTCTACATCATACACGGGTTCCAGGATCTTGGGACCGGCTTCTTTAAAGGCAGTGCTGAAAGCATTACGGCCGGCCAGCATGAAGGAAATTTCATTACTGTCTACCGGGTGCATCTTTCCGTCGTAAACGATGATGCGCACGTCACGGGCATACGAACCAGTCAACGGTCCCTGCTCCATACGGGCCATAATACCTTTCAGGATAGCCGGGAGGAAACGGGCATCGATGGCTCCACCGACGATACTGTTTATAAATACTAACTTTCCACCCCAATCCAAATCTACCACTTGCGTATCACGTACGCTGATTTTAAACTCTTGTCCGCCGAAACGATACATATCCGGTGCCGGCATGCCTTCGTAATAAGGCTCGACAATCAGATGTACTTCACCGAACTGGCCTGCACCACCGGATTGTTTCTTGTGACGGTAGTCTGCACGGGCGGCTTTCGTAATCGTTTCACGATACGGGATCTTCGGTTCGAAGAACTCGATCGGCAATTTATCGTTGTTCTCGATTCTCCATTTCAATGTGCGGAGGTGGAATTCTCCCTGACCGGAAATAATCGTCTGTTTCAGTTCTTTGGACTGTTCGATTACCCATGTCGGATCTTCTTCACGCATACGCATCAGGATTTCCATCATCTTTTCCGCATCCGATTCGTTCACCGGCTTGACAGCGCGACGGAACTTCGGTTCGGGATATTTAATGAAGTCGAAACGATAGTCACATCCTTTGCCGTTCAAGGTATTGCCACGGCGTACTTCTTTCAGCTTGACTGTCGCTCCGATATCGCCGGCAACCATTTCCGACACCTCGTTACGGGTCTGTCCGGCAACCGAGAACAACTGTGCGATACGTTCTTTCGAACCACGGTCGGCGTTCAGCAAATCGTCTCCTGCTTTTACTTTACCTGATATCACTTTAAAATAAGAAACCTGGCCGATATGCGGCTCTACGGTCGTTTTGAAGAAGAACAGGCTTGTCGGACCGTTAGAATCCGGTGTTACTTCCACTCCTTCGGTTGTAACCGGGCGCGGCATTTTGTCCGTACACGGAACAACATTACCCAGGAACTCGAGCGTACGGCGCACGCACATATCGCGGCCTGCACACACACAGAATACCGGGAACATTCCACGGATCACCAATCCGGCACGGATACCGGCACGCATATCGTCTTCGCTCAATGTACCTTCTTCAAAGAACTTCTCCATCAACATATCGTCGTGCTCTGCGGCCGACTCTACCAATGCGCGGTGAAGCTCCATCGCTTTATCCATTTCTTCCGTCGGGATGTCCAGTACTTCAGGAACACCGCCTTCGGGTTTCCAGCGATACATCTTCATCTTCAGCACGTCTACGACTGCATTGAAAGATGCTCCCGTAGATACGGGATACTGGATAGGAACAATCTTGCCGCCCCACTGGTCGCGCAATTGAGAGATTGTTCCGTCATAATCAGCCTTGTCGTTATCCAACTGGTTCACCACGAAGATAACCGGCTTATGGAATTGTTCTGTATACCGGAACTGGTTGATTGTTCCGACCTCCACTCCGTACTGTGCGTTCAGCACCATCAGAGCGGTATCTGTCACGTTCAAAGCGGAAACCGCCCCGCCGACAAAATCATCCGAACCCGGACAATCAATAAAATTCAGCTTTCTATCCTGCCATTCTACACTGAAAACGGTCGAGAACACCGAGTAACCATACTCCTTCTCAACCGGGAAATAATCGCTCACAGTGTTTCCGGAATCAACACTTCCGCGACGTTTTATAACTCCACCCTCGTAAAGCATCGCTTCAGCGAGAGTGGTTTTCCCAGAGCCCGAACTTCCCAAGATAGAGATGTTCTTAATTTCGTTTGTTTGGTATACTTTCATGATATCAAGGTATAAATTTGTGTTTAACAATAAAGATTGCTCCCGCAAACCCTTTATTCACGGGACCGCAAATTAGATATTGTAAAGGAGAAAAGCAATTCAAGGCCCGGTGTTTGAGAACTATGTTGTTTAGCAGTTCGAAGATAACAAGCGGAAAGAAAAGGAGATAATAAAAACTTACTCTTAAGAAAAAGGAGAATATGTTTGTCCATATGTTACTTTTAAGTTACCTTTGTCCAAACTAAAAACCATACAACTATGGAAAGATTTAGATCAATAACTGTTTACAAAAACTATTTTGAAGACTTTCTAAGGTCTCAGGACGAGAAAGTCCAAAATAAGATCTATAAAATATTAGAGATCATAGAAATGCAGCAATACATACCTTCGCAATACCTCAAATATATTAAAGGTACGCAAGGTTTATACGAAGCTCGCATTCAATTAGGCAGTAATATATGGAGAGTTTTTTGTTTCTTTGAGAATGACAAGCTCATTATCCTCTTAAACGGATTTCAAAAGAAATCACAAAAGACTCCTACGTCAGAAATAGAAAAAGCAAAACGACTAATGAAGGAATACTTTAAAGAAAGGAGAATGACAGATGGAAAATAACATAAAATCATGGAATGAAATAAAAGATGACGTATTCGGTAAAAAAGGTACGACACGCAGAGACGAGCTCGACAGGGAAGTGGAAACCTTAAAAATAGGGTTGCTACTTAGAGAAGCCCGTTTAAAAAAGACGATGACTCAAGAAGATCTGGCACATATACTAAACAAAAAACGCAGTTATATTTCACGTATAGAAAACGACACAAGCAATATAACCCTCAAAACTCTTTTTGATATCGTTGAAAAAGGATTAGGCGGTAAAATAAAACTAAGTATAGAACTATAAGTGGCAGGTTTATACATTCACATTCCCTTCTGCGCCAAACGGTGCCTGTATTGCGACTTCTTTTCCAACACGGATATGAGGTTCAGGGAGCCGTATGTCGATGCCGTTATCCGGGAAATGGAGCTGCGGCAGGAATACATCGGGCAGGAACCGCTCGAAACGATTTATTTCGGGGGCGGCACGCCTTCGCAACTCCAAGCCGGCGACTTCAAACGGATATTTGATGCAGCCGCCCGACTATTCGATACGACCGGTTGCCGGGAAATCACCCTCGAAGCTAACCCGGACGACATGACACCGGAATATGTAGCCTCTCTCCGCGACCTTCCATTCAACCGCGTCAGCATGGGCGTCCAGAGCTTTCAGGAGAAAGACCTCCGCTTCCTGAACCGCCGCCACGACCGCGAGCAGGCGCTCCGTGCCGTCGATCGCTGCAAAGAGAACGGTATCCGGAATATCAGCATCGACCTGATATACGGCCTGCCGGGACAGACTCCGGACGAATGGGAAAGCAACCTGGACGAAGCCATCCGGTTGGACATCCCGCACATCTCCGCTTACCATTTAATATATGAAGAAGGGACAGCCCTCTACAAACTGCTGGAAGCCGGAAAAGTCACCCCGGCGGAAGAAGAACTGAGCGTATCCCTTTTCTCTACATTAATAAATAAGCTGACCGATGCCGGATACCTCCATTACGAGATTTCCAATTTCGCACGGCCCGGCAGCTTCTCCCGGCACAACAGTTCCTACTGGACAGGCAAGAAATATCTGGGCATCGGCCCCTCCGCCCATTCCTATAACGGGGAAAGCCGGCAGTGGAATGTCTCCTCCCTCCCGCTCTACCTGAAAGCAATCGCCTCCGGTACGCCCGACGTCGAGATAGAAAAGTTGGACCTCAACACCCGGTACAACGATTTCATCATTACCGGACTGCGTACCATGTGGGGCATCCGCCTTAGCGACATTCGGGAGCAGTTCGGAGAAGAAAAACAGGCCTACCTCGAGCACCAGGCCGCCGCTTATCTGCGCCGGGGACTGATTATCCGTGAAAACGACACCCTGACCCTCTCGAAAGAAGGAATCTTCATTTCCGACGGCATCATGAGCGATCTTTTATGGGTATGACGGTATATTGCAGCCAATTGACAAAGCCATTAAATTACACCAAACCGCCTGTTTTTACAACGAACCGGAGGGTTATGCGTACATTTTCTGCACATTTTTACTATTTTTGAGAATAAAATTAACCAACATATTAAACTATTCTCTATATTTGCCCCAACAAAAGACAGTAAGTAGTGCCATATTTATACATGATATCGGGGTGCAACGGGGCAGGAAAAACGACCGCCTCCTTTACAATTCTTCCAGAGATGTTGAAATGTAAGGAGTTTGTCAATTCCGACGAGATTGCCAAGGGGCTTTCCCCTTTTAATTCTGATAGTATCGCGGTAGCCGTAGAAGCCAGTCGGATTATGTATAAGCGTATTAAGGAACTAATCGCCGCAGGCGAAACATTTGCGATGGAAACTACACTGGCCACCCGTTCAGGCGCAAACCTGATCAGGGAAGCACAAAGGGAAGGGTATTATGTGACATTGTTGTATTTCTGGCTGAATACGCCGGATCTGGCAGTGGAACGGGTTAAAATGAGAGTGGCCGCCGGAGGGCATAACATTCCGGAGAGTACTATCCGCAGGCGTTATGAAGCGGGTATACACAATCTCTTTGAACTATATATCCCCATTTGTGACTATTGGATGATTGCAGACAACTCGATGTCGCCGATGGAAGTAATCGCTAAAGGCTTCAAGAGTGATAAAAAAGAGATATATAATTCGGATATTTATACAAAACTTGAGCATCATGAGTGAACAAGAGGTTAGAGAATTTGAAGAGAATATAGTTAAAGGTGCCAACATCGCTTTCCAGCGATTAGTAAACCAGAAAAAGAAAGAAGACGGCGAATTAGTCTTCTCGCGCAACGGATACATCTTCCGTGTAAAGGCAGCTGATTTAGAAAAAGGAATGTTTTAACTATTAATCGAAAAATACAGGGGAGGCTGATGAATATGATTCGTCAGCCTTTTTTGTGCCCGCCCGCTTCCGGTTCCGAATTATATGATTACTTTTGGATGCAGACGAGAAAGTATAATAACAGATATGGAAAACATCAAAGTTACAGGCGCTTACGAAAACAACCTCAAACATATATCATTAGAAATACCCAAGAAGCAGATCACCATCTTCACCGGGGTTTCCGGTTCCGGGAAATCTTCTTTAGTATTGGACACGATCGCGGCCAGCTCACGCCGGGAACTGAACGAAACGTTTCCCAGCTTCGTCCAGCAATACCTGCCCAAATACGGCCGGCCACATGTGGACCGGATAGAGCATCTCCCGGTAGCTATCGTGATAGACCAGAAGAAGCCCGCTCCGAACGCCCGTTCGACGGTCGGGACCTATACGGACATCTATTCGCTGCTCCGCCTGCTGTTCTCGCGGGTCGGCAAACCGTTTGTCGGCTACTCCGACACCTTCTCTTTCAATCATCCGCAGGGACGATGCCCGCGTTGCGACGGATTGGGCGAGGTGCGCGAACTGGACGTCCACAAGCTGGTCGACTTCAACAAATCGCTGAACGATGAAGACACGATCCACTACGTGGCCTTCCACCGTGGCGGATGGAGATGGATCCGTTATGCCTGTAGCGGCCTGTTCGACCTGGACAAAAAGATTAAGGATTACACGCCGGAAGAGCTGCAACTCTTTCTCTATTCCCCGCAAATCCGGCTCAAGAACCCGCCGGCCGACTGGCCGCGTACCGCCAAGTACGAAGGATTAGTCAACCGTATGTACCGGAGTATCATCAATTCCGAAGAAGGAAAGTTGCATCAAAAGCTGCTGGAACCTATGGTGACAATGGGTATCTGCCCGGATTGCGAAGGTACACGACTGAACCGGACAGTACTCTCCTGCCGCATCGGAGGAAAGAATATTGCGGAAGTCACGCGCTTAGCTATTCCCGACATCCTGAACTGGCTGCAGGAAATCGACGACCCGCTGGCCGGCGACCTGAAACAGGCCATCACCAACCGCCTGTCCGCCCTCGAAGAAATCGGCTTAGGATACCTCACACTCGACCGCAATATGGGAACTCTTTCCGGCGGCGAGGCGCAGCGTTGCAAGATCGCCAAGTATATCAACTCCGCCTTATGCGACATGCTGTATGTGCTCGACGAGCCCAGTGTCGGTCTGCATAGCCATGACATCCGCCTGTTGAAAGCCTCCGTGCGGAAACTGCGGGACCACGGTAACACAGTGCTCCTTGTCGAACATCATAAGGAGATGATCCAGATAGCCGACCACATCGTCGACATGGGGCCCGGCTCCGGTATGGACGGCGGTAACATCCTGTATGAAGGCAGTTACGAAGGACTGCTGAAAAGCGGTACGCAGACCGGACTGATGATCGCGGAAAAGTCGCCGTTGAAAGCGGAAAACCGCACCCCTTCCGGTTGGTTTACCCTCGAACATGCAAAGGAACATAACCTGAAAGACCTGACCGTCCGCTTCCCCTTAGGTGTCTTCGCCGTCATAGCAGGTGTAGCCGGTTCGGGGAAAAGCTCCCTGATGGAATGTTTCCGCAACACCTGCGAGGAAGAGGTTATCTACATCAGCCAGAAGAATATCGGAATCAGCCTGCGCTCCACCCCTGCCACCTATATCGGTGTGGCTGACGACATACGCAAACTATTCGCCCGGAAGAGCAAAGCCGGACTTAGCATGTTCACCTTTAACGGAAAAGGAGGCTGTCCGGTATGCGGAGGGAAAGGTGTCATCGTCTCGGACATGGCCTTTATGGATTCGATTGAGACTGTCTGTGAAGCCTGCGGCGGCTTGCGCTATTCACCGGAAGCCCTTCAGTACAAAGTAGACGGACTGAATATCGCCGAAGTGATGGACCTGACCGTACGGAAAGCCTCCCTACGTTTCGCCGGGACCGGGATCGAGCAGAAACTACGCCCCCTGATGCAAGTCGGACTGGGCTACCTGCACCTCAACCAAGCCCTCTCCACCCTCTCCGGCGGAGAATTGCAGCGCGTCAAACTGGCCTCCTACCTGGACAGCAACGGCAAGATATTTATCCTGGACGAACCCACCGACGGCCTTCACGTAAAAGACATCCGCCAGATCATCAGCCTCTTCGATTCGATGGTCGAACAGGGCAACTCCGTCTTCCTGATAGAGCATAACCTGGATGTCCTGAAAGCGGCGGACTACGTCATCGAGTTAGGCCCAGGAGGCGGACAAATGGGCGGTGAACTGCTCTACTCCGGCACTCCCCGGGAGATGCTCTCGTGCAGGCGTTCCATCACTGCCGAATATTTAGAAAAAGAGCTGCCGACCCTCTGAAAAAAACGTCGGCGGCTTTCTCCGAAAACGTAGGCATCGCTTTCGGAAAAGGTAGGCATCGCTTTTGAAAGGAATAGGCATCGCTTCCCGGCAACATCCAAATCTTAAAATCCGCAGACTGCAATGAAAAGATTCGCGGTTTATTGCAGGGGAATGAACAAATCTATACATTTGCTGAAATTCATGCAATATAATATCTTATGAAAGCACTAAAACTCATCGGTCGAATAGTAGCAGTTATTGTCATCCTTATAGGTCTGGCATTTATCGGACTGATCGTTTACGCCAAGTATTTCTATTCTTCCGAGGTGGAAATAGAAAGGCATTACATGTCCGAACTGCCGCTTTCGCCAGATCAGTATCCAGAAGACTTCGCCGAGATCAGCCAAATAGTAAAAAGGAACTACTCCCTCTACGAGTCCAAGCATATCGATATCGATGCCCTTTCCGCCTCCTATGCCGAACGGATCGGGAAGTTATCCACCGGAGAAGAATATGGGAAAACGCTGTGGGAATACTTCGCGGATTTACGCGTCGCACATGCCTATGTTTACTTTAAAGAGTACCGGACAAGGGCTTTCCCGGCTTATATCGACGACACACTTTTCGTGGATAAGCCGGACACGTACCTGCAACGGTCAGGATTCAACGATAAAGACCGGATCATCGCTGTCGACGGGACGCCGATCAAGGAGTGGATGGATCGGAACGAGAAGTATATATCGGCCTCGACACCGGAATACAAACGTTTATTCACAGCCCGCAGCCTCTTCAAAAGCTTCACCGACACGGTAAAGACCTACACCGTTTGCCGCGGATCCGACACACTTAATCTGCAACTCGTCTTGCAGCCCCAAGATAACATTCCGGTTGCCGACCGGCGGAAAACATCCTGGAAAATCCTGAACGACAGCATCGGATATCTGGAAATAAACTCCATGATGAACGGAGTGATGGAGGAGTTCGCTGAAGATTACCCGAAAGTAAGACACCTGCCTTACCTGATTGTCGACGTCCGCCGAAACGGAGGTGGGAACAGCGGTAACGGACGGGACCTTTGCCGCTACCTGATACGAAAGGAACAACCTCACTGTCTGGGACGTCATCCGATGATTCCGATGGAAGATGCTTATCAAGGGAAGATCCTCTTATTGACAAGCACCTTCACCTGTTCCGCCGCCGAAAGTTTCGTTATCGACATGAAGGAGAGCGGCAATGCCCTCCTGATTGGTGAACCGACAGCCGGAGACACAGGTAACAATCCCCGGACGTTCAAAACGTCCCATGGCACCAGCTTCCGTATCCCAACTGCCCGTCCCGACGTTTCCCCGAAAGGTTTTCCGCTGGAGGGAATAGGCATCGAGCCCAATTATATCGTCAAGCAAACGGTATCGGACTACATGGAAGGACGAGACACACAGCTGGAATTTGCCCTGGACTGTATCCGGCAGGGACGCTGCTTATAGCTTCTCCGGCATATACTTCCAGAAGCGGGCGGGCATGTGTTGACGATGGAGCTTCGGGTTAAGGCGTTCCTTTATGGCGATGGATTTGAAGTAGGTTTTCCACATCTGCTGGAACAGTTTTTCGTCGGCATCCATGAGTTCTTCGCTGAGCAGGCCGGAAAGCAGGTGGGCTTCTTTCTCTTCAAAACGCACTTCCGTCGTTTCCTTCAAGTCGTAATAGTAGCCGTACTCACGTTGCAGGTCGTAGATCAGCCAGCACTGGTCGGCAAAGCGGTCCGTCAGGTGGCTAAGCGTAAGTGGCAGGACGTTGTATATTGGTTTGACGGCAGCAAAGAAAGTACCGTCTGCCGCCTTCTGGAAACGCAGGAACTGCATGACACGCAGGCGCTCGTTCGTCACCTTCTTCCAGATTTTAGCGACTTCCAGCACATCGGGATCGCCAAAGTTCAGCTCGATCGTGCGGGGAGCGTCAATCGCTTTCCGGATATAGCGGAAAAGCAGCAGGTCCGCCTCCGGCAATTCGGACAGCCACGTGACGGTTATCACGGACAAGGCTGTCGCAGATATCTTCTTTTGCAACCCTTTCCAGACACGGTCGACCTTGGCATCGTCCGTATAGATTGTCACCGCCTCATCGTAGAACAAGGGAAAAGGCTCCCCCTCCGCCAGCAACAGATCCGGGAAACTGCGGCGGGAATAGGCATCGAAGACGGCAGTGAGCAGCCCTTCGAATGTTTTATCGTACACAAAGATTGTCATGGTTCATCCTGGAATTGAAGGATAAGCTGGCGATCGTCCTTCTTCTTCCGTCCCGCTTTCCGGACAAGGAGTTGGCGGACGGCTTCGGGCGACACTTCGTTGATTGTCCGTATCGGCAGCTCATGGCAGGTGATGAAATACTGGGCTTTCTTCATCACGACACCGATCTTCTTCAATTGTTCCGTCCCTAAGCGGGAATAACGGCGGGAGACAACGATCAGTTTTGCCGACTTCACACCGATACCGGGCACGCGGAGCAGCATCTCGTAGTCCGCCTTATTGATATCGACCGGGAACTGTTCCGGATGACGCAATGCCCAGCCGAGTTTCGGGTCGACCTCTAAGTCCAGGTCGGGATAGGCATCGTTCACGATCTCATCCACCTTGAACTGATAGAAGCGGAGCAGCCAGTCCGCCTGATAAAGACGGTTCTCACGCACCAGCGGCAGTTGTTTCAGGGCCGGCAGCCGGTTGTCATATTCGTTGACGGGGATAAAGCCGGAGTAGTACACGCGCTTCATCGTCGGACGCTGATAGAGGGCGGACGAGAGGCGGAGGATGTCTTTGTCCGAATCAGAAGTGGCACCGACGATCATCTGCGTACTCTGTCCGGCCGGTACAAAACGCGGGGCGTGCCGGAAACGCTTCCGTTCTTCGGCACTCTGCAAAACACCTTGCTGGATGTAGCGCATCGGCTGGAAGACGCTCTGAAAGTCCTTTTCGGGAGCCAGCAAACGGAGGCTTTTCTCGTTCGGGATCTCGATGTTCACACTCATACGGTCGGCGTAGAGGCCGGCTTCGTTCACCAGTTCCTGACTGGCTCCGGGAATACTTTTCAGATGGATATAGCCGTTGAAACGGTAAACCGTCCGCAGGTCTTTCACGACGCGCACCAGGCGTTCCATCGTATAATCGGCATTGCGCACCACTCCCGAACTCAGGAAAAGCCCTTCGATATAGTTACGGCGGTAGAACTCGATGGTGAGATTCACCAACTCGGTAACCGAAAGCGTAGCGCGGGGAATATCGTTACTGCGGCGGTTGATGCAGTAGGCACAGTCGAAGATGCAGTAGTTCGTCAGCATGATCTTCAGGAGCGAGATGCAACGGCCGTCCTCGGCAAAGCTATGGCAAATGCCCCATCCCGCCGCACTTCCTATCGCGCCGCTCTTACTCTTGCGCGACGTTCCGCTGGAAGCGCAAGATACATCGTACTTGGCCGACTCCGCCAGCACTTTCAGTTTATCGAGCACTTTATCATCCATAATTTTCTATTTTCGGGAGGCGACAGCCGGTTTCCTTTCAGGAACAAAAATAAGAATAATCTTTGAAGAGAAGAAGGATTATTTGGATGTTACCATTTAGTTCTTTACGTTTGTCTTAAAAATGAATATGATGAACACCGACTACCTTCAGCTCGTAGAGCTTGCCACCCGGGCGCCCTCGGGACATAACACCCAGCCCTGGCTTTTCCGCATCGGCGAAAAAGAAATTACAATCCTGCCGGACCTGACAAAAGAACTTCCTGTTGTCGACAACGATCGCCGGGAGTTATACATCAGCTTAGGATGCGCCACAGAGAACCTTTGCATAGTAGCCTCGGCCGCCGGTTACCGGACGGAAGCCAGCATAGAAGCACCGGCCGAACAACCTGCCGCCATCCATATCAGCCTTGAGAAGTCGGCAGACGTCCTTCCCTCCCCGCTTTATCCGGGCATAGAGAAACGGCAGACAAACCGGAGCGTCTACAACGGGCAGGCAGTCCCGGAGAAAAGCCTCGAAGCATTGACCGCTATCGCTGCTGAACCGGGCATCTACTTTCACCTTTGGAAGAACGGTACCAAAGAGTTTAACGCCCTGAAAGCACTTATCCTAAAAGGAAACGACAGCCAAATGAATGACCCTGCCTTCAAAGAGGAACTGCAAGTCTGGATGCGTTACAACAAAAAACTTTCGGAAGCGACACGCAACGGACTGAGTTATGCCGTCTTCGGCGCCCCGAACCTGCCGGCATTCCTGTCGAAAGCAATCATGGGTTCATTCCTCAACAGCACTACCCAGAACAAAGGAGACAGGAAGAAGATCGCCTCATCCTCCCACTTAGTTCTTTTCACAATCCCCAACAACACCGTCGAAGAATGGATCGGCTTGGGCAGAACCCTGCAACGCTTCCTGTTGACAGCCACACAGGAAAACATCGCTGCCGCTTTCCTCAACCAGCCTTGCGAGGTAAAAGAGTTAGCGGAGGAGATACGGCAGGAGCTGCCTATTAATAAAGAATATCCGGCATTGTTGTTACGGATCGGGTATGCGAAGGATATGCCTTATTCATTAAGACAGGATATAAAGGAGGTAATAACAGAGGGGAATAAGAAGTAAATGATGATTTATGTGTTACTTTTGGCTTGATCCAAAAGTAACCAAAAGATCAAGGCTTAACCGTCCGGGCTACTTCGGGTAAAGGCTACGCTGTCGCCTGCGAAACTCGCTTCGCTCAAACAGCGCAGGCTCCTGTCGCTTCGCCTTTACTCTCCGCTTGACGCCCGTCCGCTTAGGCCTTTCCGAGAAAGCTCCGCTTTCTTTTGGGATTGCCGACACCGCCTGCTCTTATGCGGCCCCGTGTCAAGCACGGAGACAAGGATAGTTCCCCTGTTCCCACACTCGATGCGGGATCGCAAAGGGACAACCGGTATTACAATCCTCAACAGAGCCGTTAGGCTCTACCTCCGGCCTAAGCTGGTGAGCGTTAAGCGCAGAGACCGCAGTGAGCGTCCGGAGCGTCTGCTGTTTGAGCGAAGCGAGTTTCAGACGCGACAGCGAACGAAGGGAACGAAGTAGCGAAGCAGGTTCGGCCTTGATCTTTTGGTTACTTTTGGATCAAGCCAAAAGTAACAGATAAATCAGCATTTATATCATTCCGGGAATGTATCCAACCGACCAACCATCTTCGACGGATCCACCCATTCGTCAAACTCTTCGGCCGTCAGCAGCCCCGACTCGACAGCAGCCTGTTTCAAGGTTTTATTCTCCTTGAAGGCTTTTTGGGCGATGGAGGCGGCTTTGTAATAACCGATCTTCGGGTTCAGGGCGGTGACCAGCATCAGCGAATCGTCGAGATGCTTCTTTATGTTCTCCTTCACCGGTTCGATACCGACGGCGCAACGGTCGTTAAAGCTAATACAGCCTTCGCCTATCAGCCGGGCACTGTGCAGGAAGTTATAAATAATCATCGGCTTGAACACATTCAGTTCGAACTGCCCGCTCGCACCACCGACCGAGATTGCCACATCGTTTCCCATCACCTGGGCGGCAATCATCGTCAAGGCCTCGCACTGCGTAGGGTTCACTTTTCCCGGCATAATGGAGGAGCCCGGCTCGTTCTCCGGCAGATGAATCTCACCAATACCGGCACGCGGTCCCGAACTCAGCATACGGATGTCATTCGCAATCTTCATCAGGCTGACAGCAACCTGCTTCAAGGCACCATGCACCTCCACGATCGCGTCGTGCGAAGCAAGCGCCTCGAACTTATTCGGCGCCTTCACAAACGGTTGTCCCGTCATCTCCGAAACCCGTTTCGACACGCATTCGTCAAAGTTAGGAGGCGTATTGATACCTGTTCCGACTGCCGTCCCTCCGATCGCCAGTTCCGCCAAATGCGGGAGAGCGTTTTTAATCGCCCGTATGCCATGTTCCAACTGGGAGGCATAACCACTGAACTCCTGGCCCAATGTCAGCGGGGTCGCATCCATAAAGTGCGTACGTCCGATCTTGACGACAGGCATAAAGTCGCGACTTTTCTTCCGGAGCGTCTTGAGCAGTTTCTCCAGGCCGGGAAGGGTGACTTCTTTCACCATGATATAAGCGGCAATGTGCATAGCCGTCGGAAACGTGTCATTCGAAGACTGCGACTTGTTCACATCGTCATTGGGAAGCAGCACCTTTTCCTTATCCGTCAGTTTGCCGCCGTTCAGGACATGGGCCCGGTTGGCAATTACCTCGTTCACGTTCATATTGGTCTGCGTGCCGCTACCGGTTTGCCAGACAACCAACGGGAACTGGTCGTCGAGCTTGCCCGCCAATATCTCGTCGCAGACACGCCCGATCAGTTCGCACTTCTCAGCCGATAAAACGCCCGCGTCCTTGTTTGCCAGAGCCGCCGCCTTCTTCAGGTAAGCGAACCCGCGTATCACCTCGATCGGCATGCGGTTAATATCCCGGGCAATCTTGAAATTGTCCACACTGCGTTGTGTCTGCGCGCCATAATAAGCATCGATGGGGACTTTTACCTCCCCCATCGTGTCTTTCTCTATCCGATATTCCATAAAAAGTTCATTTTAATTGTCTTCTTTATATAGAACCGGACTCAGATTGAATTGTTTATACTCCTTCCTTATATATGAATAAGAAAGGATAAAGAGCAATAACACATGCACATGGTCCGCAGTCCAGTAAACCGCCAACGACATCCCCGGAAAGCCGGACAATAGTAACAGATACCCGACATAGCCGGCAATCGTAACCAACTGGAAAGCAAAAGCCGTCCGGGTATGCCCCGTTCCGATCACCGCATTGCAGTAAATATAACCGGGAATCGCCAGGAAGTAATTCGTCAACATCACCAGATAAGGCCAGAAAGCCCCGTCAACCAAAGACGCCTCGTTCGTATAAATACCCAATACAACAGTAGGAAAGAGCAGAGCCAGCAACACAAACGGCGTCCCGATCCCATAGCTCAACCACATCACTTTCCGGCAGAGCGACATCACCCGCCCCCGTTCTCCGGCCCCGATCAAGTTACTGACCAATGCACTTGTCGTCGTCGCAAACGAGTTCATGATAACAAAGAATATGGTAAAGACATTCCGGATGATGTTGGCAATCGCCAACTGGCTCTCCCCCAAATGTTCGATGACCACAAAGAAATAGAACCAGGGAATCACACAAACAAAAGAGCGCACCATCGTCCACACCGACAAACGGGACAACTGCCGCAAGAGGGCGAAACGAAACACAGGCTTCAGGCCGAACCGCTTCCAGTCCACCTTCTTCCAGACATACACACTAAAGAACAACAGCGAGAATCCCTCCGCCAGCGAAGAGGCGATCGCCGCCCCCGAAATCCCCAATGCCGGAAACCCGAAACGACCGAAGATCAGGATATAGTTGAGCGCCACATTCACCAGTACCATCAACACCGAGTTCACAATCAACACTTTCGTCTTCGTAATCCCGACAAAGAAAGAACGGAACGCCAATACCGGGAATGCAAAGAACAGCCCGTAGTTACGCCACCGGACATAATCGACAACCGCCTGCCAGACAGCATCGGATGCAATCATCCGGCGAAGCAGGAAAGGAGAAAGAAATTCGGACAGCAGGCATAACGCCAATGCCAGCGCCAGCAGGAAATACTGTCCCTGCCAGAACACTTCGCCCGTTTCAGACAGCCGTCCCTCGCCATTCTTCCGTGCGACAAGTACCTGTATGCCCAACCCAAAGCCAAAGCCCAGCATATAAATCGCCAGATAATACATACACGCCAAAGCCGAAGCTCCTAACTCAACCTTGCCTACCCGTCCCAGACACACGGCGTCTGTCATGTTAATCAATTGTTCCATCAGCAGGCTCATCATCACCGGATAGTTGATGAGCCAGATTTGTTTATAAGAAAAGTTCATAATTCAACTTAAAGGATGCGTCCGGACACACCTCCGCAAGGGAAGGCATCCCGACTAATGAATAAATATAATTGCATAGAAATTCGTACCCTGTATATGTATAGGATAGCGTACAAACAGGCAGGAAGTATCTTTGCCTGTTATGTCAGTGTGGAGACGCTATATACAGAGTTGGTGTTTCATAAGTTGAATCAATTCGTTTTACAGTTCACAAGGCAAATGTAAAACTTTTCCGGTAACAATATCCCTCCGGCGGCAGAATTATTACGGTTTATATTTCTCCGCCCATTCGAGGACCGTCGGACTTTTCACCTCTACGCCGTACTCTCGTGCTTTTAATAGAATCCGGTAAGCCAAGAGAGGCTTGTCCGTTTCGGAGGCGTAGCGGAAATAGGCTTCTGCCGCCCGGACGTGGGCCGCATCGGGCATCGGGAACTCACGGGTTTCGGGAATGCCAAAATCCGAAGAAGGGAGCAAGTCCCTTTCTTCGGTTGTCAGTTTATCGCTAAGATGTCTGCTTGTCGTTTTCATAATCGTCTGCGTTTAAATAAAGATGCTATGTAAACAACCAACCCGGCAAAAGGCTCAGCGAATCAGGATAAATCAAGAAAGATTAACTGGCTTACTGTATCGGAATGCAGATTTCCGTCAACAAATCTTCCGGCTCCGTCGTGCACGGGTCGTTCAGGTAACGTTCGTAGCTCGGTTCGTCACGCAGCGTGCAACCCATCTCCGGCAACTTACGGGCATAGATGGTATCGTAGACGGCTTGGAGTTTGTCATACGAGCCTTTATAAATGAAGCTGGCATAACGTCCTGCCGGAATCTGTTTCGCTCCGACTTCCCCCTTTGGCTGAATGGCTTCGGGCATCACCATACAGACATCTGTGCGAAGCTTCTCTTCGGAAGTCACCTTCGGGTCATCGTGATAGATGCAAAGCGGACAAGGGTCGTTCACCGGCAGGTTCTGTTCGCGGGCAAAGGCATAAAGCCTCATCCACGTTCCACCGTAGTCATTCAACTGGTAGTTTCCCATCAGGCGGATATAGATAACATCACGGGCAGGGATTTCCTTCACTTCGGCCTCCAATTGCAGGTCGGGCCATATCTTTTCTGGTCTCATAATCGTGTACTCTTTATTGTTTCTGTATTCGTTAGGTGAAATAGAATAGAACTGCCTGAATGCTTTCGACAGGGAGGAGGGTGCACCGTATCCGATCCGGTAAGCGATATCGCCAATGGACATATCCGTGTAGCGAAGCAGATGAGCTGCAGTCTCAATCCGTTTCCGCACAATGAACGCCCCTAACGGCTCTCCCAGGAACGCACTCATCACCCGATGAAAATGATACGGGGATAAATGCGACATTTCGGCCAGCCGATTCAGGTCAATCTCGTCCCCTAAGTGATTATTGATATATTCGACCACCAGGTTCACCCGTTTCAGATACTCTTCTCTTGTCGTAGTTCTTTGTTGCATATTCTTTTCTGTTTTACTTCGCAAAGGTAACCAGCCTCCTGCCGGGGCACTTTTCCAATCTTGCTAACTTACAAATAATTCACAATTCATCATTCATAATTAAAGAAGAATGTTAGCTTTGCAAGCAGAATCAAACTATATCATTATGACTTACATACATTTAAACAGCTGCTCGTTCCGCATCGAAAGAATGGCTCCTGAAGAATATAAAGACGGAGGGAGAAACCTCGTCATCCGCTACCGTTACACCAGCGGAGAGTTCGGAGAGATGCTGCTGGCCCATACCGGAAAAGGAATTTGCTATGCCGCCTTCGATGACGACCGCAAGCAGGCCATAGGCGAATTGCAAGCGATTTTCCCAAATGCTACTTACCGGGAAGAGACGGGAGAAGGGAAAGAAGAATGCGCCTCCGGCCCGATTCCTTTACATGTAAAGGGGACTGATTTCCAGATACAGGTCTGGGAAGAATTGCTTAAGGTTCCCGCCGGAACACTCACCACCTATTCCACCATCGCCAACCATATCGGAAAGCCGAAAGCCTGCCGTGCAGTCGGTTCGGCAGTAGGAGCCAACCCAGTCTCTTTGTTTATACCGTGCCATAGAGTCATACGTTCCACCGGAGAATACGGAGAATATCATTGGGGAAGCGAAAGAAAGAGGAAGATGATTGAGTGGGAAAAGTAGAGACGGACGGATGTCCGTCTTTACCAACCAGAACATTGACAAATGTCTTTCATATCTTCATTTATTTGTGTTGCAGAGATGCACGGCCGTACATCTCTACGGGATCAACGCCAGCCATTCCTTTACCGCATCGACCAGCACCTGGTTCTCGGCAGTGGTCTGGGTAGAGACACGGATATAGGTTTCATCGAGGCCACGGAAGTTGGAGGCGTCGCGGATCAGTATGCCGTGGTTCTCCCACAAATACTGTTTCAATGCGGCGGCAGTACCTTTCTTCAGGCGGACCAGGAAGAAGGTGGTGGAAGTGGGTTGCACTTCGAGGCCGTCCAATTTATTCAACTGATAGATTAGTTCGGCTGTCTCGCGCTGCCATTTACGGATCGGCAGGGTGAACTGCGCTGGGTGGATCAGGATATATTTGCTTGCCTCGATAGCAATCGCATTGACCGACCAGGGAATGATGTATTTATTAATCTCTTCCGTCTTCTCGGGAGAGGCGATCAAGTAACCGATGCGCAGCCCCGGAATGTTGTAGGCTTTCGAGATGGACTGCACCAGGATCAGGTTCGGATGATTCTTGACATCCGAAGGCTTCAGCATATCTTCCGTCGTAAAGGCGACATATGCCTGGTCGATGATAAAAGTAGTCTGTCGGTTGGCAGCGATCAGAGCCAGCAGTTCGGTACGGTGTATCAGCTTGCCGTCCGGATTGTTCGGGTTGCATATCCAGCAGAAATCCTGTCCTTCGAGCGAGAGTTCGGACAGGTCGTCCGATGTCGGGAAGAAGCTGATCTCATGTCCGTGCAGGCGGCAGGCATCTTCATATTCGGAGAAAGAGGGGATCGCAATCATCGACTTCCCCCCCTTCCAGGCTTGCGCCAGGAGATAGAAAGCCGTGATCGAGCCGTTTGTTACGACAATATTATTCTCTTTCATCTCATACCGGCGGGCCAGTAACCGCTTCAGGGTGCCGGCATCCGGTTCCGGATAGCGTGTCAGTTTATCAAACTGCTCATTCAAATGATCTTTGAGCTTTTCCAGGTTAGCACCATGCCAGACGTTTGAACTGAAGTTTATCTTTACTTCGTTCTGCGAATTATAGAAATCATCACCGTGTCCGAATAGCATACAATATCTGTTTTTAGTAAATAATTATCGTGTAATAGAGAGGCAAAGATACGACTTTTGTTTTATTTCCCTCCATTGATTGCTTTATAGATAGCATCCTGTATGCGCGTCCGTATTTCCAGCGAGCTTAGTTTGTTGTTGGCCCGTGTCGGGTTCACGCGGTTGGACAGGAAGATATAGAGCAGGTTGTTGTCCGGATCGGCCCAGAAGCAGGTGCCGGTAAAACCGGTATGTCCGTAGACGGAGGCCGGCGCCAGACTGCCGCATGGCGAACCTTTGCCCGCACCGGGGGCTGGTTTGTCGAAACCGAGACCACGACGGCAGGTCGGACTTTTGCTTTGCGTGAAGAGGCGGGCGGTCTCCGGGGAGAGGTATTGTTCGCCACCATAAGTTCCCTGGTTCAGGTAAAGTTGCAGGACTTTCGCCAGATCGTCCGCATTGGAGAACAACCCGGCATTTCCGGAAACGCCTCCCTGGAAAGCGGCCGCCTCGTCGTGCACATAACCGCGAAGGAGCTGACGACGGATAAACCGGTCGTTTTCCGTCGGGACAATGCAGGCCGTGTCCATAACGTGCAGCGGATTGTAAGTCGTATGCCAGGCGCCAAGACGACTAAAGAACTGGTCGTGCAACAAGCGGTCCATCGGCTGTCCGGTCTGCTTTTCAACCATCATCTTCAGGAGGATGAAGTTGATGCAGCTATATTTATACTTACCCCGCACCCCCAGACGGGAGTCTTTTATTTCCTGAATGATGGTGTCTTTAAAGGAATCGTGCAGATACATACCGCGGGCAATTTCTGTCGTAAAGCCCGGTTTCTTCTTATCGGAAACAAGGTCGGGCAGGAAAGAGAAATCGTTGCGGACATACGTCTTGGCATCGAAGCGGACCGGATGCGTGGCATTCTTTGCACCGCTGTAGAGGCTGCCTTTGTAGCTGTCCTTGTCGATCGCTTTCAAGTAGAAATTAATCGTAGGTGTCAGGCCGGACTGATGATAGAGCAGTTCCTTAATAAGCAGATTCTTCTTGTCGGAGTCTTTCAGTTCGGGGACGAAATCGGAAATCTTATTGTTCAGAGTGAACTTTTTTTCATCGTAAGCCTTCATGACTGCCAGAAGCGTTCCGGCAGCTTTGGAGGAAGAGGCCAGGTCGTAGACCGAGTTTTCTTCAACCGGTTGTTTCCCGTCGTAACTGAAATAGCCGAACGATTTATCATAAATAATCATCCCGTCTTTGGCAACTAAGACCTGGCAACCAGGAAAGGCTTTCTGCTCCAGTCCGTCCTCCACAATCGAGGCGATGACATCGAGGCGCTCGGGACTGGCGCCTACCTCTTCCGGCTCATGATAACCGAGGCGCGTCTTTCCGGTAAAGATACCCGTACCGGCCTGGTATAAGGTCGGGATAGAGACCGGTAGTTTTCCTTTGGCTGCAATACCGCCAAAGATTACTTGCGCAGCGTATTCCTGGGCGAGCGGCGTCCCTTCGTAAGCCATCACCACAGCTTTGGCTTTCAGAATGGAGGCTTTATATTCTTTACAGAAATAAGGCAAAGTGAAGAAGGCATAGACCAACTCTTTCTTCCCGGCCAACTGGCGCAAGGCAAGGCTTTCCGGGATACGCACCGTGTGGACGCCACAGATAATCACATCGTATTTCTCCAGTTTCCTATACACGTTCTGCACCTGCTGCGCCGTCGCATTCCTGCCGATACTGAAACAAGCGACCGAGTCATAGCGGGAGAGCATCTTCTGGAACTCGTTGCCGGTGTCATCTCCGATAGAGAGGGCGGCAATCTTCTTCTTGTCCAACTGTTTCAGTGGCACGATATCTCCTTCATTCTTCATAAGCGTGATCGCCTCGGCATTCAGCTTTGCAGCCAGCCAGGCGGCATGGGGCGTGTTCAGGCGAGCGGACAAGCCTTTCGTGTCGACGGGACGGTAGTTGTTCAGTCCGGCGATATATTTGTATTGCAAAATCTTGATGATCTTTGCTTCCACCTCTTCCCTATCCAGAATACCCTCTTCCAGCGCATCCTTGACTGCAGCGAAATCGTTGATCGGAGCGGCAGGAGCCAACAGGATATCGTTTCCGGCAAGAAGAGCCATGACGGACGGGTTATCAGATTTGCGGGTGGAGGCGCCTTTCATCGCTAACGCATCGGTGAAGCAAAGTCCCCGGAATCCTAAATCTTTTTGCAGCAGGTCTGTGACAACTGCACGCGACATGGAGACAGGTTTATTGCGAGCCTTATCCAGCGCCGGGACATACAGATGCCCGGTCATTACGCCTGCATAGCCATCATAGATATAGCGTTTGAAAGGGAGCAGCTCGACACTGTCCAGTCGCGCCCGGTCGTGGTGGACGGCAGGCAGGGTGTAATGGGAATCCTCGTTCGTATCGCCATGGCCGGGAAAGTGTTTGGAGACGGAGATAATCCCCTGCCCTTCCAGTCCGCGGGCATAAGCAAGTCCTTTGTCTGCAACCGCATTCGGATTCTCGCCGAAAGAGCGCAGGCCGATTACCGGATTATCGGTATTGCTGTTCACATCCATATCCGGGGCGAAGTTGATATGGATGCCCATCTCCTTGCATTGGCGGGCCACCTCTTTCCCGTATTCGGTTATCAGGCTGTTGTCTTCGATAGCGCCCAACATCATGTTCTTTGGAAAACGTGTCGTACCGGAGAGGCGCATCGACAGCCCCCACTCGCCGTCCAGCGAGACCAACATCGGGATGCGGGAGGCTTTTTGCAGACGGTTGGTCACCTCGGCCTGTGTCACCGGATCGCCTTTGTGAAACAGGATACCGCCTATCTTAACTTCATTGACATACCGCATCAGCCGCTGCATATTGCGGGTGTCGGACTTCGGATTGGCGATCACCATAAAGAGCTGTCCGATACGTTCGTCGTAGCTCATAGCATCAAAGACAGAGTCTACCCAATGGTTCATCTTCGCCTGGTCCGCAGCCCGGTAAAGGTTCGGTGTCGTCTGCGCCAGAGCGGATAAAAACGTGACACAACTAAACAGGAGGATATATATTTTCTTCATCTTAACTTCCTTACTTCATCAAATATTAAACAAATCCCGAGAATAATGCACACCAAAAGTAAGAATTTTACCCTGATATTTCCTACCTTTGGGCTGTTTACTAATTATTTTTTAATTCAAATTCTATCAAACCATGCAGAGAAGACACTTTATGAAACTGACCGGCCTGTTGGCCACTCTCCCGGCGATCAACGGAATAGCCGCGACCACAGAAAAAACCGCTTCCTCAAAGAAGCAGATCTACGAATGGCGCATCTACACACTGGAAGGAGACGGAGGCGGACTGGATGCCTTTTTCCGCGACACGTTGATCCCGGCTTATAACCGGAAGAACATCAAAGCCGGCGCTTTCGCCCCTTACAAGAAGGAGGAGAAGGAACGCCGCCTGCTGTTGTTCGTCTATCCCGACATCGACACCTATTATAAGGTAAAGAAGGATATATGGAAAGACACCACGTTCCGGAAAGCCGCCCAACCTTTCTTCGATCAGACGGCTCCCAAGCCAGCCTACTTCAACTTCGAAAGCTACCTTTGCGAAGCATTCGACAAAATCCCGACGATGCGAATGCCGGACAAGAACCGGACGCTCCTGGAACTGCGCACTTACCACAGCCCGAACGAAGAGGCAAACCAGCGAAAAATAGCCATGTTCAACAACGATGAGATCGATATATTCGACAAAGTAGGCGTCAACTCCGTCTGCTACGGCGAGATAATGGCCGGACCGATTATGCCGGCGATCATGTACCTCACCTGGTATAAGGACGAACCGACACGCGCAGAAGCCTGGAACAAGTTCGGCAAACATCCCGACTGGCAACGGATCAAGGATATGCCCGAATATGCCTACACGGCAACCCGGAACACCAGCCTGTTCCTTTCGCCATTGCCCTATTCGCAAATATAAATAATATGCCAATGGGATAATGTGCTAATGTGCCAATTTAAGAATTAATATATCATACCATGAAGCAAAGATTGTCCATCCTGTTACTTTTAGCATTCAGCCTGCTCGGCCTGCACGCACAGAATGCAGAAGAAGCCAACTACGACGAAAGCAAGATTCCGCCGTACACCCTGCCAGCCCTGCTGGAAACAGCAAGCGGCCAGAAAGTTACCACCTCGCAACAATGGGAGCAGACCAGGCGTCCCGAACTGCTTTCCATCTTTGCCGAACAGGTCTATGGCAAGATGCCGGCAGACAAAGTGGAAGTCTCCTATAAAAAGCTGGACGACAACCACAGCGCCCTCGACGGCAGTGCCACCCGCAAACAGATCGAGATCACGTTCAGCCGCAACGGTGTCGAACGGAAAGCCCTACTGCTAATGTACCTGCCGAATCATGTCAAGACCAAGGCCCCGGTCTTCCTGCACTTCAACTTCCAGGGGAACCAGACAATCTCGGCAGATCCGGAGATCATCCCTTCGCAATATTCCAAAGAAGCCCGGGGCAACCAAGCCTCCCGCTGGCCGTTGCAGAAGATTATCGATGCCGGTTACGGCCTTGCCACCGTCCATTATTTCGACTTCTTCCCCGACGATAAAGACAAGCATGCGGAAAGCATCCTCGCCCTCTTCGGCTACAAACCCGGCGATGATATCCCGGCAGACGGCGGACAGGCCATTGCCGCTTGGGCCTGGGGAAACAGCCGTGTGATGGATTATTTGGAAACAGACTGGCAGGTGGACGCTTCCAAAGTGATCCTTATGGGCCATTCCCGTTTGGGGAAAGCCTCACTCTGGGCCGGTGCTTTAGATACGCGTTTCGCCATCGTCGTCGCCAACGAATCCGGTTGCGGCGGTGCAGCCTTGTCCAGACGGCAGGTAGGCGAGACGGTCAACCGCATCAACAACGTATTCCCGCACTGGTTCTGCAAGAACTTCCGCCGGTATAACAAGAAAGAGAACGACCTGCCAATCGACCAGCACGAACTGCTCACCCTCATCGCTCCCCGCCCGCTTTATGTGGCAAGTGCCGAAGGCGATCGCTGGTCCGATCCAAAAGGGGAATTCCTTTCCGCCTCATACGCCGGAGATGTTTACAAACTCTACGGCATGAAAGGTCTGGAGACAACCACCCTTCCGCCCGTCAACACTTCGATCGGTGACCGCGTCGCCTACCACATCCGCACCGGTGTGCACGACGTGACGGATTTCGACTGGGAGAACTACATCCGGTTTGCGGATAAGTGGTTGAAATGAATAATAACTCCGAACGGAAATCCAATTGTATCCGAACATAATTGGATTTCCATTCGGATTCATTTGTCTATGCCGATTATAATCCGTACTTTTGGAGACATCTTAAAAGACAACACATAATGACTGAACATAAAACATATCCAGAACCGGAAGAAAGCCACTTCAAAGTGGAAGAACCTATCGTTTCCTACAATCATAGAGGAATGCAATCCCAAGTCGATTATGATATAGATTTGGAGCGCGCCATCACTGCGGATGAATTAATCAACCGCCTTCGTCCCCGTATCAAAGCCCTATTTGATTAATGGTTGTATTATTCTTACCAGAAGTAGAGAACTACTTGGTTGAATTAATCGAAATACTTTATCAGAAACAGTATTTTGGTTTTTACGAGTCTGCTATGGATTACGTGGAAGACTTGATTCAAGACATTAAAGGCAGCCTTCCCTTTCAATTAAAGAAGAAAGCTCCGGCTCATTTTGATCGTTATGGGAAGGAGTTGTATTACGTCAGCTACAGGAAAAATCATAACACACGATGGTATGTATTCTTTTCGATTCACAATGAGACTTATTTAGTCCGTTACATAGCCAACAACCATACGTGCTCTCAATACTTGTAGTTTATCTAAAATAAACAATCCGGATTCTTTGCGTATCAAATAATTATTTCGTTACTTTGCATCCGCTTTGCGTAATCTCTGTCGGGACAAGGTTGCCCGTTACATTGCGTTTCATTAATAAATACAATTAAAAAGCTATAAAACAATGGATTTAATTAAGGTTGTAAACGAAGCGTTTGCTACAAAGAAGGAATATCCTTCATTCAAGAGTGGTGACACTATTACAGTAGCTTACCGTATCAAAGAAGGTAACAAGGAACGTATCCAGCAGTACAGAGGTGTTGTAATCCGCATCTCAGGTCACGGCGACAAGAAACGCTTCACTGTTCGTAAGATGTCTGAAAACGTAGGTGTAGAACGTATTTTCCCGATCGAATCTCCGTTTATCGAAAGCATCACTGTAAACAAATTTGGTAAAGTACGTCGCGCCAAGCTGTATTATCTGCGTGCTCTTACCGGAAAGAAAGCAAGAATCAAAGAAAGAAGAGTGTAATCTCTCTGGTTCGATTGCCATACGAAAAAGCCGTCCGATTCATTTCGGGCGGCTTTTTTGTTGTGCCTGTCCGTTCCGGATGCGATGCCTGTCGCTTTGCGGACGGACAGGCATCGGATTCGTAAACCGTCCACCCCTAAAAGTATTTATAAAATGTAAAGAGCAGGAACAAAGCTACGGCAGGCGTTGTTTGTCTGGAAACTCAAAAAGATGATTCTATGAATTACGGTATTAGCGTTCTGTTCAGGGCTATTCCCCTGCTTATGGGCCTGTTTTGTTTTGGTTACGGGCTGTTCATCACGTCGTATGGGACAGGCCCAAACCGCTTTTTGGCTGGTCCGGTCGTGTTCTCGTTGGGGATGATTTGCATTGCTCTTTTCTCGACAGCCGCCACTATCATACGGCAGATTATCGGGACTTTCGGGACGGTGAGCAAGTATGTGCTTCCCGGAGTAGGCTATCTGTCGGCAGCCCTGACGATTATCGGAGGAATCCGGTTGCTGCATGTTTCGACGGACACGGCTTCGTTTGTGGCAGGGCATGTTATCTGCGGTGTCGGACTTATCACCGCTTGTGTGGCTACAACCGCGACCTCATCCACCCGCTTTACGATGATAACCGTCAACGCCCGGAAGAGCGACCACGAGCCACCACCCAAAGCCTTCACACGCACACAGGGGCTGACGCTGATCTCCATTGCCCTCATCATCTCGGTCGTCGCCTGGGTATGGGCGTTCGTGCTGCTTGCCAAGAGCGGACTGCATCCGAAGTATTTCGTGGCGGGACACGTCATGATCGGGCTCGCCTCGATTTGTACCTGCCTGATTACACTGGTCGCCACCATCGCCCGGCAGATACGGAACATCTTCTCCGCCTCCGAACGAAGGATATGGCCGGTGCTGGTCCTGATCATGGGAAGCCTGTGTGTCATCTGGGGATTGATCCTGATATTGGGTACGGCCGACAGGGGACTCGCTTCGACCGGCTACATCATGATTGGATTGGGACTGGTCTGCTACAGTATTTCCAGCAAAGTGATCCTGTTGTCGAAGATATGGCGGCATGAGTTCAAGCTGTCCAACCGCATCCCGCTGATTCCTATTTTTACGGCGTTAGGTTGCCTCTTCCTGGCAGCATTCCTGTTCGAAATGGGGACGGTTCACGGATACTATTTTGTGCCGGCACGTGTGTTGGCGGGATTGGGAGGTATCTGTTTCACGCTCTTCTCCATTGTCAGTATCCTGGAGAGCGGGACTTCTTCCAAATAAGGCTACCGGCTGTTAAGCGTTTGATCGTTATCCTTTAGCCTTTTCTTCGGTATATGTTAGGCCGTTGGTTACTATTCGTAAGTCGTCCGCTTGGTGGCGAACGATCGTCCGCCGCCCAGTGAACGATCGTCCAGCGGCAAGCGAACGATCGTTCGACGCCAAGCGGACGACTTATAGATTACGATGAAAGGGATAATATAATAGGGGGAATGAGTTAATGGATAGGGATAAGTTTGTTTACCTAATATGATACTATAATTCATTTATCAAGTCTTCTAATGTTTTTGCTCTTTTCCTGCAACACCTGCGTTCTTGCATTTCTTTCAACCCAACAGCAATTCCAGCAAGGATTTCTTCCTTACTGATATATCCGGCTCCCTCTTCGGTGGACGCGGTTGTCTTTGTCTTTATTTTGCGGTTAAGCTTTGCCATATAGTTTTTTAGCGGTTAAAGATGTCTTTATCGTTTACTATTTTAGCAAACAACGTAATCGTTGAGGATCTTGGCGAGTGTCCCAAACAAATGCGATACGGATATAATTATTCTCTATGGTATAATATAATTTCCAATGACGCTTTACAATATATCTGTAAGCTGTTTGCCTATTGTCAATCATTTCATATTGCCCTACACCAGGAGATATTAAAAGATATCTTGCTTCATCCTTTATCGTCTGCACAATTTCCAAAGCTTTCTTCCGTCCTGTTTCCGGCAAATAGAATTGATAAATATCCTGCAAATTTTGTTTTGCTATCGGAGCCCACTTTATTACCATGCCTCCATCTCCTTGTCCAATTCTTCAGACGTAATGCACAATCCTGCTGCATCATCTTTTTCAGCCTGTGCCATCAAGTCTTCCAGTAAATCTATAGGCATAGAGTAAGATGCCTTTTCACTCTTTAGCCGTTGAAAAAAGGTTTGCATCTTACGAACCATATCTTCGCTATCTATTTCTGTGAGGATTTGACGAGCCAGAGTTGCTTTCATCGCTTCTAATTCTATCATAGTCATATTTATACTCCTTTCTTTTGAGTTACAGAAGCAAAGATATGAAATAAATCTTTTCCTGCAACACATCAAAGGCTTATAACATCCGGCAAGGCATCCCTCTACAACTTAACCTTATAGAACAACTCGCTCAGCGTATAAGTAACCGTGAAACCCGTTATCCCCCGCTTCAGCGCATTGCCGCTGAGGTCGACACGGTCGTAGAAGAAGGCGGTATGGAGGCGGCCGTTCATCAGCGGGAAGCCGAGGCCGGCACTGACGCGCCAGGAGATGCCGGACTGTCCTCTGACATGCATATAATAAGGAGACGACAGTCCGAAGCCGATCTTATAATCCATCCTTTGCCAGATGCTCGATGAGCTGTAGCCATCCGGATAATAACAGGCGCCGGCACGCAATTCATGCGAGTCGTGGAACGTGACACGCGTGTCCGCCGAAGTCAGCGAACTGTACTGCCGGTACATATAGTCGAGTGCATACGTCATCTTTTTATACTCCACGGAAGCGCCTGCCCCGATATACTGCGGCAAGGTCTGGCTGACCTTCTTCATATTGGAAGAAGCCGAGGTGGAATTATCCGTTATCGTCTTGGTCTTCTCCAGACGCATTGTTTGGGGCAGGCCGTAGACGGCACCAAGCGTCAGGTTCAGTTCGCGACCGAGACGGCGGGAGTACTGCACGCCGAAATCGGCCGTGAAAGACTGCCCGAAGAGTTTCTGTGAAATCGCCATCGTGCTCTGCGTCTCCGCCTGTGTCATATTCCCGAAGATATAGCCAAGATTGACTCCGACCGATAGCGAGGGCAACACCAGGAAAGCATTCGAGAGGTAGACCTTCGAGAGGCCGCCGTCGCCGGAGAACACACTCGTATAGTAAGAGCCGGGAGAACCTTCCAACTCCTGCGTGCTCTGGAAATAATAGCCGACCGAACTGTAAGGCGTCAGTCCCGCCGCCATATACCAGCGGGGAATGATGCGGCCAGCCATCGCAAAGCGGGAGAAGTTACCCGTAAAAGCCTGGTTATCGTCTCCCTTCGAACGGTACGCCTCCCACTTGGCAAAGGCAGAGACTTCCACCAGCAAGCGGCACGTATCGATGGCAGTCAGGGCGGCAGGATTATCCATATTGAGAAGCATCTTCCCCCGCATACCGGTCGAAACGCCTCCCATAGCCGTATTGGAGCCATACAGTCCGGTCGTAATCTCCCCGATCCCGAACATCGAATAGGGCGAGGAAGTCATCACATTCTGGGCTGCGGCAGAAAGGGGAAGCATCAGGCCAAGCAGCCATCCGTATTTAGTAACTCTCATATATTTTATAAGTTAGTTGTAAGACAATGGGAGAACGTCCCTCCTGATCGCTGAAAGTCAGGTTGCGGAATGTCTGGGTATAATCGTCCTCGCCGAAGACAAGTTGCAGGCTGTGCTTATACTTCCCGAAAGCGCCTAACTCCTCTTGCATGAAGGTACTGACGTCAAAGTAGTAATACGTGTTCTCCGGGAAACTCTCGTCCTTGACCAGCGTCCCGCTCTGTACTTCGGTGCCTAAATAGTCGGTGACGGCATCCGTCACTACGTTGTTCTCGTCTACGATATACAGGAAAAGGCTGTCGGGAAGAGGGTTGAACTCAGACCAGGAACCCGGCTCGGGATAGATCTTCAGATAGGCCGATTCGATCGAGATGCGTTCGCCCTGTTGCAGGATCTCGTTCAGGTGGGGAAAGCCAAGCCGGCTGTACCAGCCGATTCCTCCGAAGAGCACGCCCCGGTTATCCAGTTCGGAGGAAGCGACTTCGAGGTTCTTAAGCGGCAGGCTTTCCATAGCCGTCCCCGTCCGGTCGTGGTCGACATGGTAGAACTGCGTCTCGGTGTTCGGATAGATCACACACTCTGCTTCCTGCGCGATTGCATCTTCTATACGATAGCGCAGGATCAGGGCGGAAGCCGTGTCGCCCACACTGAAGGAGACGATATTCCGACATACGTTGAGGTCGGGAATAACGACCAGCCCTTTGAAGTAATCCCCGAAACGGTCGCCCGACAGGCCGTCGTCGCGGCTGTGCAACCTTGTGAGCATATCTTCGCCCAAGTCGTCCGGCAGACGGATTTCCAACCGTTCGCAGTCACCCGGCTTCGGCTTGAAGGTGCAGGTGGCAATCGGCTCCGGATCATAGGCGAAAGAGCTGTTGTTATAAAGGTAGTCGTTGTCGTTCAGGATGACCTTCTCTAAAAGGCGGTGTACGGTAAGCCGCATCGGTTGCGCCGTGTCGCCGATCGAATAGCCGCCGTATGAGAGGGCCAGCACAAGGGAATCCAACCGTACAACCTCGTCCGCCTCCGTCGTATAGGAAGGAGACGAATAAGGCAGATAGGCACTGGCGGAGACTGTTCCCCAGAGCGAATGGGTGTACTGTCCCACTAAGGCAAGCCCCTGTCCGGTCGTCTCTAACGAATCGATTATGGTGGAACTCACCGTGACGGTACAACTGTCCACCAGCACATTCCGGAAAACACTGTCCACTAGGTTGTCCCCGTAACTATTATTCTCGTCATAACAGGAAAAGAGAGCGCTGCACAGCAGAAGCAGTCCAAAAGGAATCAGATTCTTATTCATACATATACGATATATTTCGGCTTGCAAAGAACTTCAATCCGGTTTTGTCCTGCAAGAATAACCTGCCAACGGCCGGTTTCTTTCAATAAAAGGCTGCAGTTCGCCTGCCAATGTCTTTCAGCGGGTGAAAAAGGCATTTACCTCCCTGATCCGTCCGTTCACCGGACAAGAACGCCTGTTCGTCGATTTCATTTGCGGGAAAAGGGAAAGCCTCGTTCTTTTGCAACGGTAAACAACAAAAGAACACGTTTAAGAATGACACACAAAAGATTATTTGCTCTCTTGATAGCTCTGCTCCCCGTCTTCGTCTCTTCTTGCAGCGATGACGATGACGACGATCTGATCGGTAACTGGGTACGCACCTCCGACTTCGACGGGCTTGCCCGCGGGGAAGCCTCCTGCTTCTCCATCGGCAATAAAGGATACCTGGTCTGCGGATATGACGGTAGCAAAAGCAATGCGCGACTGGGCGACCTGTGGGAATACGATATGACAACGGACGCCTGGACGCAGAAAGCCGGCTTCCCCGGCACCGCCCGCAGTAACGCAACCGCCTTCGCGATCGACGGCAAAGGCTATTTCGGTACCGGCTACGACGGCGAAAACAAGCTGAACGACTTCTGGGAATACGATCCGGCAACCAATACCTGGACACAAAAGGCCGACTTTCCAGGCGTAGGACGATACAGCGCCGTCTCCTTCGGAGTCTCCGGTAAAGGATACATCGGCGCCGGATACGACGGCAACTACCTGAAAGACTTCTACTCCTTCGACCCTGCCAACAACACCTGGACACAGATTATCAGTATCGGGGGAAGCAAGCGCATGGGCGCTTCCAGCTTCGTGATCGACAATATCGCCTATGTATGCGGCGGCGTCAACAACGGCGAATATATCAGCGACTTCTGGAAGTTCGACCCGTCGACAGGACAATGGACACAACTTCGCGACATAGCCAACACTTCGGATGAAGACTATGACGACGATTATAGTATTGTACGCATGAACGCCAGCACCTTCGTTATCGACGGCGCAGCCTATCTGACCTGCGGGGAAAGCGGAAACGTCCGAAACGACACATGGAAGTATAATCCTTCTACCGACCTGTGGGAAGAGGTGCATGCCTTCAAAGGTTCGGCGCGTACAGTAGCAGTCTCTTTCTCCAACGGGACAAGAGGCTTTATAGCAACGGGCAAAAGCGGTACTTACCGGTTCGACGACATCTGGGAACTGCATCCATACGATTATGATCCCGATGACGAATGATGATGAAACGATTATACATTCACTCTCTGATTAGGTAAAATTTTTTGACACATGAAAAAAGGCCCACCAGTGATTGGCAGGCCTTTTTGTTATTATATACCTTCTTTCCGTAGGTTACTTCTTGTAAGTCTTATAGCCATAAACAGCCAGGTCGCCCAGCTCTTCTTCGATACGGAGCAACTGGTTGTATTTCGCCATACGGTCGGAACGGCTCAGAGAACCGGTCTTGATCTGTCCGCTGTTGGTAGCCACGGCAATATCGGCGATCGTTGCATCTTCCGTCTCACCGGAACGGTGGGAAGTGACAGAGGTGTAGCCGTTGCGGTGTGCCATCTCGATAGCATCCAGTGTCTCAGACAGCGTACCGATCTGGTTCACCTTGATCAGGATAGAGTTGGCACAGCCTTCTTCGATACCCTTCTTCAGGAACTCAACGTTTGTAACAAACAAGTCGTCGCCCACCAACTGGCATTTACTGCCCAACGCTTCTGTCAGCATCTTCCAGCCAGCCCAGTCGTTTTCGTCCATACCGTCCTCGATAGAGTCGATCGGATACTTGGCAACCAGTTCGGAGAGGTAAGCCACCTGCTGTTGGGCCGTACGTTTAGCGCCCTTGTCACCTTCGAATTTCGTATAGTCATATACGCCGTCGTGATAGAATTCGGAAGAGGCGCAATCCATCGCGATCGTCACATCCTTGCCCGGTTCGTATCCGGCGGCTTTGATAGCGGCCATAATGGAGTTCAGGGCATCTTCCGTGCCGTCCAATGCAGGAGCAAAACCTCCTTCATCCCCTACGGCAGTACTCAAGCCACGATCGTGGAGCACCTTCTTCAAGACATGGAACACTTCGGCTCCCATACGCAAACCTTCGCGGAAGCAGCAAGCTCCCACCGGACGGATCATAAATTCCTGAAATGCGATCGGCGCGTCGGAATGTGAGCCGCCATTGATAATATTCATCATCGGGACAGGCAGCACGTATGCATTCGTTCCGCCGATATAGCGGTAAAGGGGCTGATCCAGATAGTTGGCTGCCGCTTTGGCTACCGCTAATGAAACGCCCAGCATGGCGTTGGCGCCCAGATTGGACTTGGTCTTCGTACCGTCCAGTTCAATCAGTTTATGGTCGATCTCACGCTGGTTCAGGGCACACATACCTAAGATGGCGGGAGCAATTATGTTGTTTACATTATCGACAGCTTTCAGAACGCCTTTGCCACCATAACGTTTCTTGTCGCCATCGCGAAGCTCGATCGCTTCGTTTTCACCGGTAGAAGCTCCGGAGGGAACAGCCGCACGGCCAAAAGCGCCGGAAGCCAAATGCACATCTACTTCAACAGTCGGGTTACCACGTGAATCAAGGATCTCTCGTCCTATTACTTTTACAATTTCCATACTTTTACTTTTTGAGTTTTATCTTTTGTACAAATATAACAGGAGAATACGAAGGTTTGTTGGAAAAAAGAGATCGAATTTATCTATATACCGTTCAACTTTTTGCCACTTGCATTGTTATGTTTATACGATAGGGTTTCTAAATGTACCATGATGAAAAGATTGTTATCCATATTATCCATTCTTCTCCTGTTCACCGTAGGACAAGGAATCATGGCTACGACAGAAGACTCCGCCGACAGGCAAACCATCGTGACGGAAAAAGACAATGCCCATTCCTTCCAGGAGAAAGTCAAACATTTTGAATTATGCAAAAGTCCGAATGCCGCCCTATGCCTCACCAACCGTGTACAACAAACGACCGAATACAGCGAACGTCTTTTAAAAACGACTACCCGCCTGCTTGAGCTATCGTTACAAAAAGAACAAAACGCCCTCAATAAGATATCCGAAATAACATCAATCACTCACACCTTAAAATGCTCTTCCCTTCGTATACGGGCAGGCCACTGGGTCTACGTCTTACGAAAAATTATTATTTGATAGTACATACTGTCGGTTTTTAGTAGCTGAGAGTAATCGTCTCCCCTCTTGGAGAGGGGATCAAAGAGTGTGTATTTTCACATGCGCAGACAATACCGCACTCTCCGCCTTTCTCAAGAGGGGAATGGTTGGATACAGCCGCTAAACAGCCATACATGCATCAGCTTTATCACAAAATCACATTTACTGTCAAATAATACAAGAGTATGGAAACGAAGAAATCAAATAACAAGAAGTCATATAACGGCATTTCCGCAGCCATCGTCATCCTGGCGTGCTTCATCATAGCCGTTTGTTTTTACAAGTTCGTGCTGGGCAACCCGGCAAACTTCATGGATAACAATCCTGCCAACCATCCGCTGCCCGGAAACTATTTCGGAACTGTCTACAAAGGCGGATACATTGTCCCGCTCGTGATCACCCTGTTGCTTACCGTGATCACCCTGAGTATCGAGCGCATGATCGCCATCAGCCGTTCAAAAGGGAAAAAGAACCTGGTCAACTTCGTACAGGCAATCAAGAAATACCTCGAAGCCGGCAACCTCGAAGCCGCCCATAAACTGTGCAGCGAACAGAAAGGCTCCGTCGCCAATGTCGTCAACGCCGCCCTGTCGCGCTATAGCGATGTGGAGAGCACGACAGAGCAGACCAAAGAGCAAAAAATAGCCATTATCCAGAAAGAGATAGAAGAGAGCACCGCCCTCGAACTGCCTTCAATGGAACAGAATCTCCCGGTCATCGCCACGATCTCTACGTTAGGAACCCTGTTTGGACTGCTGGGCACCGTATTGGGCATGATCCGTTCGTTCGCCGCCTTGGCCAATGCCGGATCGCCCGACTCCGTTGCCCTGTCGACAGGTATTTCAGAAGCCCTGGTCAACACCGCATTAGGCATTGCCACCGGTGCACTGGCCATCATCTCATACAACTACTTCACCAGTAAAATAGATAATATTACCTATGCCATTGATGAAATCGGTTTCTCCATCGTACAGACGTTTGCCGCTAAACACTGAGCCGTATGCCTAAGCTGATAGTAAAACGCAAAAGCACATTCATCGACATGACGGCGATGAGTGATGTCACCGTGCTGCTGCTTACTTTCTTCATGCTGACGTCTACCTTTATCCAGAAAGAACCGGTGGTCGTTTCCACCCCTTCGTCCGTCTCCGAGATCAAGATACCGGAAACGAACATTCTTTCCATCCTGGTAGACCCCGACGGGAAAGTATTCATGAGCCTGGACAAGCAAGAAGACAAGGCGAACGTCCTGAAATTATTGGGAAAAGATTTCGGCATCCGTTTCACAGACAAAGAAATCTACAACTTCAGCCTGCAACCTTCCTTCGGCGTCCCTATCCAGAACATGCAGGAGTATCTCAACATGCCGTCCGACGAACAGGACCGGCTGATGAAAGACTACGGTATCCCCACCGACAGCATCAACAACCAGTTCAAACTCTGGGTGCAGCATGCACGCGAAGTGAACCGCGACCTGGTCATCGCCATCAAGGCCGACCAAGACACTCCTTACCCGAAGATTAAGAACATTATGAACACATTGCAGGACCTTCGAGAGAACCGGTATAATTTGATTACCACACTCAAGAACATGCCCGACAATGTCTAACAACGACACAAGTCATGGCAGAAGTAAATACAGATAAAAACAAAGACGACGGCAAGAAATGCAAACAGAAGAAGATGACCGTCCGCGTAGATTTTACGCCTATGGTGGACATGAACATGTTGCTGATCACCTTCTTCATGCTCTGCACCTCGCTCAGCAAGCCGCAGACAATGGAGATCAGCATGCCGTCGAAAGACCAGGTGACAGAAGCCGAACAGACGAAAGTGAAAGCCTCCAAGGCCATCACCCTGTTACTTGGCGAAGACAATAAGATATACTACTATTTCGGTGAACCGGACTACGAGCACGTCGAATCCCTGAAACAGACCGACTACTCGCCCACCGGACTGCGCGACATCCTGTTAGCACGCAACTTCGATGTCGTCCAAAAGATGAAAGAACTCAAGCTGAAGAAACTGGACAAAGAGATTTCCGAAGACGAGTTCAAGAAACAGGCCTCCGAGATAAAAGGTTCCAAAGACGCCCCTGTCGTCCTGATCAAGGCGACCGACGACGCTTCCTACCGGAACCTGGTAGACGCTCTGGACGAAATGCAGATATGCAATATCGGCAAATACGCAATCGTGGACATCACGGATGGAGATAAATTTCTGGTCGACAACCTGAAGAGCGACGGAGAGCTGACGAAGCAGATTGCCCGGTCCAACCCTAAAAAATGACGGTCATGCTAAAGAATATAAATCTGAATTCACCGGAATGGTGCGAGCTGGTCTTCACCGGGAAGAACAAGGAATACGGAGCTTACGAATTGCGTAAAGATTCTTCCTCCCGGCATATCCGCGCCCTGCTGATCGTCGCAGCCGGAGCCATTCTGATCATGGTGTTGCCGGCCATCATCAAGTCGGTCATACCGCAACATGCGAAGGAGCAGGTGTTGGAAGTAACCACCCTCTCCGACCTGAAAATGGAAACGAAAGTACCGGAAGAGAACGTTATCCGTAACCTCGAAGCGCCCCCTCCTCCCAAACTGAAGAGCACCATTAAGTTCACCCCTCCCGTCATCAAAGCGGACAAGGAAGTGAACGATAACGAAGAGATCAAGACACAGGAAGAACTGACCACCTCGAAGATGGCTATTTCGGTAGCCGACGTACAGGGGACAGACAGCGAAGATGCGATCGACATCGCCGACCTGAAAGACAACAAAGAGGTCATCCAGGAGGAAGCGAAGCCCTACACCGCCGTCGAACAGATGCCTGAATATCCCGGCGGCACGACCGAGCTGCTGAAATACATCTCCGGACATCTGAAATATCCGGTCTTGGCGGCCGAACAGGGGATACAGGGAAGCGTAACGATCCGCTTCGTAGTCAGTCCAACCGGCGAAGTGACGGATGTGGAAATACTCCGTAAACTGGACCCTTCATGCGACAAAGAGGCAATACGTGTGATCAAGTCGCTCCCCAAATGGATGCCAGGCAAGCAGAACGGCAGGGCTGTCCCTGTCTATTTCACGGTTCCGGTTCGTTTCAAATTACAATAATTATGGAGGTAAAGTGTTAAGATGAAACAGAATATTATCATATCGCTCTTAATAGCCTCGTCTCTGGTTGCGTGCAACTCCAGGAAAGAGACGGAACCCGACGACACTCCGACAAGCGGCGTGATAGCCGTCGCGTCGGACGAATCTCTGGCACCGATCCTGCAAGAAGAGGTCGCCGTATTCGAAAGCATCTACAAAGAAGCGGGAATCGTTCCCCTATTCTCCGGCGAGACGGAGACGATCAACCGGCTGTTGCACGACAGTACCTGGCTGGCCGTTACCACCCGGCAACTGACCGGAGAGGAAACAGACTTTATGAACCGGAAAAAGTTGTACCCGAAAGCCATCCGGATCGCGACCGATGCAATCGCACTGATCGTCAACAGGCAAAATGCCGATTCGTTGATCGGTATTCCCACCCTGAAAGAGATCCTGACCGGTAAGATACGGAACTGGAACGAGCTATCGCCCGGAAATCCGGCGACCCGGATCGAAGTGGTGTTCGACAACCCCAATTCGAGCACCGTACGGTATGCAATCGACTCTATTTGCGGCGGTGAGAAACTAAGCGCACACCTACAAGCGGCACAGAGCAACCGGGCCGTCCTCGACTACGTTTCCAAGACACCCGGAGCGCTCGGCGTCATCGGGGTTAACTGGATCAGTAATCCGTCCGACTCCACTTGCATGAGCTTTATCGACAATATTCGCGTGATGGCCGTCAGCCGTTACCGGAAGGCAACTCCGACAAACAGCTTCAAGCCTTACCAGGCCTATATCGCATTAGGCGATTATCCGATGACACGGCCAGTCTACCTGATCCTTTCCGAACCCCGGACAGGATTGGCTTCTGGCTTCACCTCTTTTGTCTCGAGCGATCGCGGACAGCGGATCATCCTGAAATCCGGTCTGCTCCCAGTAACACAGCCGGTCCGGATCGTGAATATAACGAATTAGTTACCAACACTAAACAATTAATTATTATGAGACGCAACATCTATATCCAGATCATCAGCCTGCTGGCAACCATTGCCTATGCAGACAACAATCCCGGCATCGACTTCTACCAAGCCGGTGAACCGGATATTGCCAGAAAACTGTTTGAGAAACAGCTGGACAATTCCCCTGTGGAAAAAGCGATTGCCTTCTATTATTTGGGCGAGATCGCCTACAACGCCGGACAATTGCCGGAAGCGCAAAACTACTATAAACAGGGTTGGGAAGCCAACCCCGAATATACCCTGAATAAAGTAGGCGAAGGAAAGCTCCTGCTGAAGACAGACAAATCCGCCGCCGTAAAAGCCTTCGACGCTGCCATCAAAGTAAACAAAAAGGATGCGGACACCTACGTCGCCATCGCCTCTGCCTATGCAGCAAACGGTATGGCGACAGAAGCCGCCGCCTCTCTCGAGAATGCCCGCAAATACAATCCGAACGCCCCTTCCCTCTATTTGTACGAAGGCGACCGCCTGCTGTCCGAGAACAAACCGGGTGACGCCGCCGGCAAATACGAGCAGGCAATCCATTTCGATCCCGACTGCCGGATCGCCTATCTCAAATATGCCGAGGTCTACCAGAGCGTAACCCCTGCCCTTTCGGTGGAAATGCTGCAAAAGGTGCTGGCAAGCCATCCGGATTATTTGCTTGCCCAACGTACCTTAGGGAATATCTATTCGCAGGAGGGCGCCTATGCGAAAGCGATCGACGCCTACAGCCGCTACATGGCCGGTGGCCTCTATTCTATCGACAACCTGGTCCATTACGCCTCCGCCCTCTTCTTCAACAAACAGTACGACGAAGCGGCCCGGGCGATAGCCGAAGGAAAGGCCATCGACCCAGACAATTTCCTGCTGAAACGTCTTAGCTTCTATAACGCCTGCGAAACCGGCAACTACCGGGAGGGCCTGGACGAAGCGACTGCCTTCTTCAATATCCCGGACGGCAAATTCATCTGGCAGGATTACCTGTACTATGGCCGCCTGCTAAACAAGTCCGAACAGTATGAACAGTCGTTAGTCGCCTTACAAAAAGCGCAAGCGCTTTGCAATAGCGATACACATCCCGAGATCTATAAGGATATCGCCGATGCCAACTTGAACAAAGGAGACGACAAGGCCGCCATCCTGGCTTACACAAAATACATCGAACAGGCGGGTGAAGCGGCAGAGGCCTCCGACTTCTACCAATTGGGGAAATATTATTACGGGGCCGCCGTCAAAGACAGTACGCTTGCAACCGGCTACCTGACAAAAGCCGACAGCCTTTTCGCGATCGTCAAGGAACGGGTTCCGTCGAGCCACCTGGGGCTCTTGTGGCAGGCACGCACCAACTCGCTGATGGACCCGGAAACAGAAAAGGGGCAAGCTAAACCGTACTACGAATCATGTATTCCCCTCCTCGAAAAGGATAAGGACAAATACCAAAAAGAGTTGTCCGAATGTTACCGCTACTTAGGTTACTACTATTACCTCAAGCAAGACATGGACAGCTCCCGGACATACTGGAACAAAATCCTCGACATCGACCCCGGCAACAAGACTGCCCTCGAAGCGCTGAAGAATATTAAATAAGCCCCCAAATAAAAAGAGCTGACAAACTTTTTACAGCCAAGACAACACAACTTTGAGAAAAAACAATTATCTTTGTCTAAATAACATTAGAATAGGAGAATAGAATATGGATACAAGTCTGAAACTGGAAGCTGATAAAGCGGAATTAGCTCGTGCCATACTTTCCATTGAAAACGATGATATTCTTGAAATGGTTAAACATCGCCTGTATGGTTTGTTGAATCTAAAAAAAAGACAAGCAACTATAGAGACAGACAAGGATGCCGCATTGCATCGCCTGGCCGGTATTTGGAAAGATAATCCGGAAGTTGAGAAGATAAGTGAGGCTATTAAACAAGGTCGTCAGAATAATACAACACGGCATATAGTATCCTTTGACGAATGAAACCAAACAGAAAACTGGATTAAGCGTTAAACTACAAGAAGTTTTTTACAATGATACACAACGAAGCTCCCGCAATCAAAAGACTGCGGGAGCTTGTTTTTTGTCTGCCTTCGGTCTTCGCAGAGGGAGGGACAGATGAACTTTTTTACTGTAATTTCGATTACTTTAGTATTAATATCCACCGCTTGTTCGCCCTCACGGGGTAGTTGGACGTTTCTACAGGACAGAGACAACAAGGGCCGTCCGTCCGGGAAATGCCGCACGAGTGAATCTTAGAATTATTTGATTATTATAACACAGACCCTGCCCCCTCTCGAAGAGGGAACAGAGAATGCTTATTTTGTTATTATCTTATCATCTATTACTTAACGATAGCTTTTACAGCATCTTCGCCTTCGATAGCTACAACTACTACACCGGCAGGAGCAGCGATTACAGCGTCGCTTGAAGTGATTACTGTGTTAGCAATTGTCTGGCCAAGGATGTTGCTTACAACAACTTTCTTACCCTGTGCACCAATTACCTGAACGCCACCGTTAACAGCGATAACTTTCACTTCAGATACTTCAACACCTTCGTTGGCTGTCGGAGCAGAAGTAGTAGTCAGTTTGATTAACTGTGCAGTATTTTTATCATCTCTACCATCAGTCAAGCAAAGAACATCGTTGTAAGTAGCCAGGAAACCAGCATTGTTTTCTACGATATATTCACCATCAACATCTGTGTACTGGATCTTGAACTGGAACTGTTTTACATCGCCACCTTTGCCTTTGTAACCTACGCTATCAGCTTTCACCAATTTCTCATTCATATAGTTAACCAGCAGAGAGTCGCTTGTGGCTTCACGTTTTGCAGGAACAAACGCAAGACGAATCAAGCCGTTAGCTGCTTTGTAGCCTTCCACATCTGCAGAGTCAGTCATTACACGCAAGAAGTTACCTTCCAATTCAGAACCTTCGCCAGCTTTAGCGCCTGACAGGATGAAGTAAGAAGGTTGTGTTGCATCAATCTTAGCTGTATCAACATACAGAGCGAAGTCTGTCTTTTCATAAGCAGCTTTCAGTTCGCCTTCCTTGCGGAACATACCGAAGCCCTGAGCATCAGCTGCCAACATGTCGCCACGCAGGTTTTCGATGTTATAGTGGCCCTTAGCATCCAATACATATTCCGGAGCTTTTTCTACCTGTACGGCAAATGCGTTGTTGTTCAGGTTCAAGCCTACTGCTTCCAGAACTTCGTTTGTAGAGTTTACATTGTACTTAGCCTTACCATTGACCAGGATATATTCACCCTTGTTTTCTGTTTCTTTCAAGAAGAAAGCATCTGCGGCAGCAGCACCAACTTCACTTGTTACAGAAGTCAAAGCCAATTTACCGGTAGAACCGTTTTTAACTACAACAAACTTCTTGTCTTTAGTATAGATCTTATAAGCCTGGTTGTAAAGAGTCTTAACGCCATCAACTTCGGCTGCATCTGCTACTTTACCAAAGCCTGTAGCTACGAGCTTGAACAGCTTGCCTTCTCCTGTTGTAGCAACTACAGCAGAGTCTGCTTTCATATTGATGCTACGACCTTCCAGAATACCTGATACATAATCCAAAGAGAATGCATAGTTAGTCAAAGAATCAGCAGTGATATAAGACCAGCCCATTGTTGAATCTTTCAAGTTTACATCTTCCATCACTTTGATTTCGAATGTATCTGTCAGGTTTGTATAAACATCAGCCTTACCTTCTACTGAATA